>CAXMLU010000728.1:0-2661 GCA_964194255.1 uncultured bacterium | reverse complement strand
GAGCGCGGCGCCGGCGATGGTCGTGAAGAACGCGGTCATAAGCAACGACAGACGCAGCGTGCCCATTGTCCGCTTCAACTCGAACAAGGAGAACATTTCAAAGTAGTGGGCTTGGCTGTGTGGGAGCCGCACGCCGACCACGAGTCGCCGAACCCCGCCCACCGAGAACCGCTCCTGGGTCGTTGTCGCTCCGCTCAGTGCTCCGAGAAGCACCGGGCCGACGGGGTCTCGGTTGATCACCGGGTCCGTCTGGTAGCGGCGGCTCTGGTAGTACAGGATGGCTTGGTTACCGGCCAGGCGGTCAGCGCGGCGGAGAGCGGAAGCGGGCGGTGTCGAAGCGGAGAGCTGCTCGTCCACGGCGGTGGCGTTGAGGGCTGTCTGTCTGACCGCGGTTTGCTCACGTTGGCGAAGCAGGTAACTGTTCGCCAATGTGTAGGTCGACAAGGCGAGGGTGAGCGACAAGCCCAATGCGCCCGCCGCGCAGGCGGTCGTGATGCGTGCACGGAGGCTCCATTTTGCCAGGGGCGCGGTCACGGTTGCAGCTTGTAGCCCAGCCCGCGCACCGTTGTCACCCAACGGGGCCGGGAGGGGTCCACCTCGAGCTTGGTGCGCAGACGCCGAACGTGGACGTCCACGACGCGCATATCGCCGAAGTAGTCGTAGCACCAAACGCTCGACATCAGCGATTCTCGGCTCATCACCCGCCCGGCGTTTATGGCCAGCTCACACAGGAGGCGAAACTCGGTCTTTGTCAGACCGATCAACTCTCCGCCACGGCGGACCTCTCCCGCCTCCGGGATGACTTCCAGGCCGTCAAAGACGAGCGGTGTCGATCGGACCGCGCCCAACACTCGGCGCTGGGCGGCCCGAATGCGCGCCAACAGCTCTTTCGGGTCGAACGGCTTGGTCACGTAATCGTCGGCGCCGGCCTCCAAGCCGGCGACGACGTCGTCGGTGTCTCCTCGCGCCGTCACCATGATGACTGGGGTGTCGCTGGTGCGCCGCAGCCGGCGGCACACCTCGATGCCGCTGAAGCCGGGCAGCATGACATCAAGGAGCGCGACGTCGCAGGTCATCTCGCTGAGGCGCTGCAGGGCCTGCTCTCCGGTGCCTGCCTCAGCCACGACATAGCCCTCACCCTCCAGAAACAGGCGCATAGCCGATCGAAGGCGGACGTTGTCCTCTGCCAGCAGCAGATGGGACGAGCAGGTCGTCACAGCTTGCGTATCGGCAGCCACACCGGCGATCTGAGACGTACGGACCGGCCTCAACAATGACCTGGACCTCACCTCACACGCTCTTGCAGTGTCAGTCGGAGGGCGTCGACTCCACAACACCGGAACCAACCGTGCGCCGGACCCCATTTCGATGTTGGCCTCGCCCTCCGAGATGTCGATCTCATGACGGTTCGACCCCTGTACTGCAGGTCCTGGTTGTGGCAGCCGAAGTCTCCATACGACCATCGCAACCAACACACCGGAGGAACCTGTCGTGACTGAGCTCATCTCCTACTGGCAACACCAGTGCGCGCCGTTCCTGCGCGCACGATTTGGGCGAACCGAGCGAGGCGCGAGCCTCGTAGAATACGCTCTTCTGGTCGCCCTGATAGCGGTCGTCTGCATCGGCGCGGTCACCGTCCTCGGGAACTCAGCCTCGGCGAAGTTCTCGGAGGTCGGATCGTCGATAGGCCGCTGATGGCGCCCCGGTCCTTCACACATCGGACCTTCGTGACCCGGGTCCGTCATCCAGACGCGGCCGCCGCGTATCAGGCGTTCTGTGCGTGCGGGTGGTCCAGCGCCAATTACCCCGACATGCAGGCTGGCGAGGACGTGGGGATCGACCACGAGATCGTGGCCGACGCAGCCGACCCCACCTCGATGCCGCCACCGAACAACTCACGCGGGTCTTTCCCGCTGCATCCTTGGAACCGCTAGCGCTTCCTACCAGGGGGAACGTGAGACCACTGGGACCATCTCGGTAAGAGTAGGTCTGAGTGAGGATCGCGGGGGACGGGTGGGGCGCGGGTCAAACGGGGGACGGTGAGGCCAGACGGTGCGGTCAGAGAGGTAGAGGCCGTATGCGGCGTATACGGGTTCCTCGGCCGGGCACGTGAAGGTGCCGGCGGAGGATGGAACCGTCGGCGGCGTGGCCGGCGCGGTCGACAGCCGTAGGCCCATTCATTGGCCGCGCCGTGATAGCGGAACGGGAGGTTGGGCGAGTCGACGAAGGAGCCGGGGCTTAGTCGTCGGTGTTGAAAGACCTGCACCCGGTCGTTCCAGACATCGACTACGAACAGCTGCATGGTGGAGCTGGCCACCGCGACCTGGTTGTGCGACGGACCATCGAATTGTCCGGCGTCGCGGCCCCGGTCCACTACCCCTACCCCGCCAGGGTGCCCCGCGGCCGCGGGCCCGTACTCTGTCACCGAGCGTCGTTCCCCTGGGTCGGCTCCTCTCTGCACGACCTCCTGGCAACAAGCGCCAACGCGGTTCAGGGCGACACGCCTGCTCATACGCTCGCGCCCGTCACGGGAGAGAAGTAACCCACAACGCAGGGAGGTCGATGCGGCCGGGCGATAGAGTCCTGGCGTCGCTATGTTCCCCTTCGCCTACCTTCCTAGCCCGTCGAGCGGCGACATCCATCTTGGACCGCTCCAGGTGC
>CAXMLU010000727.1:0-4738 GCA_964194255.1 uncultured bacterium | reverse complement strand
ATGTCCACCCGTCGGTTACCGGGGCGGGGCTTCTCCGTACAACGATTGCGCGTCCGGCGGTCTGGGTAGCTGCCATTCGGGCCGTTGGTATGGCGCAGCCCCGGCGCAGAATCATGGGTACTTTGTGGATGCTGGGGTGGTCGACTGACCTCCGCCGGGCGTGGTGGATGCTGGTTTCTTGCTGTAACTGCTGCAGGCGCCGAGGCTCGCCACGACCAGCAGGCTGAGGGCGGCCCGCAACGCCGTCTTTGCCATAGGTGTCCTCCTTGCCCATAAGGTACGGGCCAGCGGCTCCCAAGGATTGCGGGACTCGCCGAACCGGCTAAGCCGGCCGGTCGCCCACGTCGTCGAGGACGGCGCGCAGCCGTCCGAGCAGGTCGGCGTGCCGGCGGTCGGAGCGCTGGAGGCGCTGCAACTCCTCGAGATCCGCATCGCCTCCTCGCGTTTGAGGCTGGCCGGCTGATCCGGGCGGAGCATGGCAATGGAGCGGCGCAACCGTTCCACCTCGTGCGGGGTCGAGACTATCGAGCATGGACCCAGGGAAGGGAACACACGTTCGACTCCCTGAACGGCTCTACCTCTCCCCGCTTAGCCCAGAGGCCGAGCGCAGTCGTGTGGGTCGACCATGAGCGCCGACTCGGACACCACCCGGCAGCGATCGTCAACGCAGCCGACAGCTGGTCTCGACGGGCAAGCTCGACCCGTGCCTCTCAAGGCATGACGAGCGTGATTTAGCGACCTCGCGTCCGGTCCCTATGTTGGTTACGGATTGGTCACGGATCCTGCATAACGGGCCGACATCGGAGCCAACGGAGCGGACAACGAGATTGGCCTTTCGCCTGGTCAGAGCACTACGGCGTCACCGGACGACACAAGGAATCACCGGAGGTTGGAGAGTTCGAGTCATCCTTCGGGTGGCAGTCACGTCTCAGGGTTATCGGGGAGGTCGTCTCCGACGATCTGTACGTAAACGGGGCGCAGCGCTTCGATGAAGTCACGGGTGCCCACCTGCACGTGAAGTGGTTCGACCGCGTCGAGCACGGCGTCGGCGGGGTCGGGTGCGGGTGTGGTGCTTGCGTCGAGCCGGCGGCGGTCGCCCGGAAGCGGTGGCAGTGGCCCCGGCGCGAATGGCCACCACGGGGCGATCTCCTCAGCAGTCGGCGTGCCGGCCGGAGCACGGAGGCGGTTGAGGATTTGGTCGCGCGTTCGGCCCCGCCACGCCAGGACGAGCCAGGGATCGGCGTCGAGCTGGTCGGCGAAGACGTAGAGCACAGCGGCGATGTGCTTGCAGGGGTTCTCCCAGTCAGGGCAGCTGCACTCGGATCGAAGATCGGCCCACGAGTCCGGGAACAACGTCACGCCCGCAGCTCGGAAGACGTCATCGAGATCGGGCGGAACCTCGCCGGCGAGCAATCGGGCGACGAAGCCGACTTTGGCCGCGATGGCGCCATCGATCGAACGCCACTGCTGCTCTGTCGGCTCGGGAAGCGAGACGGTGACGAGGTAGGGGGTTCGCCGCGACCCCTGAACCTGGGCGGCGATGATCGCGGTTCGCACGTCGAGTCCGAGTACCTGGCCGGTCCGGGCGTAGCGGCGGCCGCGCTGTATACGCGCGCCGAGTCCGTAGGATTCGAGCACCTCGGTGAAGCGCCTTGACCACCACGTCGAGGTCATCGGCCCCCGTAGCTTGGACGTAGCGAGTCCGCCCTCGGCGGGTAGGGGAACCGATGCCGGGTAGCTCTGCCACGGGTCGTCCCACCCGCGTCGAGGCATCAGTCGATCTCGCTTTCTCGGAGGGCGACGAGCTCGCGTAGCTCATTGGTCGACAGCTCCGTCAGCCAGTCTTCCCCCGTGCCTACGACCCGCTGGGCGAGGTCGCGCTTCGCGGTGATCATCTCGTCTATGCGTTCCTCAACGGTGCCGGCCGTGACCAGCTTGTGGACCTGGACGGTTCGGCGCTGCCCGATCCGATAGGCCCGGTCGGTCGCCTGGTCCTCGACGGCCGGATTCCACCACCGGTCGAGATGAATCACGTGGGACGCCGCGGTGAGGTTCAGCCCAGTACCGCCAGCCTTGAGCGAGACGAGAAACAGCGTGGGGCCGGTCGGGTCCTGGAACCGCTCGACAATGGCGTCGCGCGTGGGGCGGCGGACGGCGCCGTGCAACCAGAGCGCCTCGACGCCGAAGCGTCGCTCGAGGTGCGGTCGGAGCAGCTCGCCCCACGCCGCGAACTGGGTGAAGCACAGCACCTTGTCGCCGGCAGACAGGATCTCCTCCAACAACTCCTCGATCCGCTTGAGCTTCCCGGAGCGACCAGCCAGGGCTGACCCGTCGGCAAGGAAGTGGGCGGGGTGGTTGCAGACCTGCTTGAGCCGGAGCAGCCCGGCGAGCACGCGCCCACGCCGGGCGATGCCATCGCTCTCGTCGGCCTCCACGAGCAGGTCGTCGACGAGGGCGCGGTACAGCGTCGCCTGCTCCCTGGTGAGCGGGCATCGGTCGACGGTCTCGATCTTGTCGGGCAGGTCGGTGATGATCGACCGGTCGGACTTGAGCCGGCGCAACACGAACGGGCCCGTCACTCGGCGTAGCAGCTCGGTCGCCTCTTGGTCCCGCTCCCGCTCGATCGGCACCGCGAACCGTTCACGGAACGACCGCGATGAGCCGAGCAGTCCGGGGTTGAGCACCTGCATGATCGACCAGAGCTCGCTGAGGCGGTTTTCTACTGGCGTGCCCGTGAGTGCGACCCTGCGCCCGGCCCTGAGTTGGTGTGCAGCCTTGGTCTGCGCCGCGCCGGGGTTCTTTATCTGCTGCGCCTCGTCGAACGCGACCCGTCCCCATTGGACACCGCAGAGGTGGTCGAGGTCGCGGGCGAGAAGCGAATAGCTGGTGAGCACCACGTCGTTCGCTGTTACCCGGGTGGCGAAGGGCTCGTCGCCATGCCGGGTGGCGCCGTGGTGGACCAGCACGCTGAGACTAGGTGCGAACCGACTGATCTCCCGCTCCCAGGTGCCGAGCACTGACACTGGGCACACCACGAGCGTCGGCCCCTCGGCGGGATCCGCTAGCACGGCGGCAATGAGCTGCGCGGTCTTACCGAGGCCCATGTCGTCGGCAAGGCAGGCGCCCAACCCCAGTCGTCCGAGGAACGAGAGCCACCCAACGCCCCGCTCCTGGTAGGGGCGAAGCTGACCCTCGAAGCCGGCGGGGGTGGGAATCGACTCGACGGTGGCGTGAAGCCCGGCGTCCAGCAGCGCGCCCAGCCAGTCGACGGAGGAGGCGTCGACGCCAAGCACTTCGAGTTCCTCAACCCCTAGGTGGTCGAGGCCCAATCCCGCTCGTAGCAGCTCGGCGGCGGTCGCCTCACCGGCAGTGCCCGCCGTGGCGAGAAGCTCGCCGATGCGTGCCGGATCGACCTCGACCCACTGGCCACGCACCTGCACGAGAGACTGCTTCGCGTCGGCAGCGCGAGTCAGCGCGGCGAGGTCGGCCTTGGTGAGCCGCCGTTCACCCATCGCGGCCTCCCACGAGAAGGAGATGATGGCGTCCATGCCGATCGAGCCGGCGGTGACCGCAGCCTGCCTCGAAGAACTCCTCGCCCGGGCCCGCAGGCCGAGACGGGCACGATGGGACCACCATGACGGCAGCAAGACGGCGATGCCCGCGTCATCGAGGGGCCCGATCCGATCACGCAACAACGTCACGATCGTGCGATCGTCCACCACAAGGTCCGTCGGAGCGGCCTGCTCGAGCACGTCGACTAGCTCAGGAGCGAGGCGCGCCATGCGGCCGAGAGCGACGAGGGTGTCCTCCACAGCTGTCGGACCGAACGGCGCGCGGCGCTCCCACACGTCGAGCAGCGGCACCATCAGGCTGGGCTCGTCCCGATCCTGCGCGAGAAGCTCTATCCGCCACAGCCGCGCCGCTCGCCGGCGCGCCTCACGCTCGGGTTCGTGCACCCGTAGACAGAGGCGCAGCCGCCCGCCCATCACGGCCCCTGAGCGCACCCATGCCTGGACTTCCTCGGCGAGTGCCTGGACCTTGGCGACGTCGAGCGAAGTAGGCAGCCAGGGGTCGGCTGATACCAGCGCCCTCGCCCAAGCCTCGGGGACGGCGGGCCGCCCCGGCCGCCGGGGCACGATGGTCGCCCTCGCCGCGACCAGTCGTTCCCTTACGATCCGGTCGACGGCGTCGGCCAACCCGGCGGCCGCGGCCCGCTGGCCCTCCTCCGACGGTTCAGCCACGAGGTCGGCCACAAGCGTCCGGTGCGACGCCGCCGGGAGCGGCCACCACCACGACCGGCTTCTGCCGTCTGGCTCCATGGTCAGCCCAGGCACCACCCGGCCGGCCCCCACGAGGGCGCGGGCGACATCGACGAACGTCTCCGGGGGAGTGGCGACGACGGCAGAGCGACGCGGCATGACCGCCATGATGCTTGATGCCCGTGCTGCCACACGGTCGACGCCCGGCGCCAGACCTCGGGCCGCCCCCGCAAGGGAGCGGACGATGCGACACGACCCGGCACGGCGTCGGCGACGTGAGAGCGGAGCTACGTCCCTATGTATGCACGATGTATGCAGAAATGCCAGCACCGGCCGTCAAGAGGTCACACCATCCGGACTGCGCCGAGCACGAACGGGCTGCTCAGCGGCATGATCTGGCACCACCCGACAGTGGCCGACATGGGCCTGAACTGACTGGGGGTCAAGAGGTCGGGAGTTCAAATCTCCCCAGCCCGACC
>CAXMLU010000726.1:0-12908 GCA_964194255.1 uncultured bacterium | reverse complement strand
GAGCCGCTGTCGGGATGGACCGCCCGCCAATTGGAGAACGAGCTGAGGACCCGAGGTTGGGTGCAAATCGGCTCCTCCGACATCGAGGAGGTGAGTCGCGAGATTCCGGACCTCGGCCGGCAGGCGCCACTCACCATGTTCCTGCGGGGGTTGCGGGCCCTGGCGGATGCCACGGGCGACAAGTCGACGCTGCTGAGGAGCTTCGCCCTTTCCGCATCCCTCCCGTCGAGACGGGCGGCAGACGTTGACGGCGCCCCGTCATCACCTGCGCCGTTCATAAGCGTGGCCGTACGGACCCAGGGCAGACGGCAGCCGATGCTGCTCGAGGCCCTCACCTGCCTTGCCGCCCAGACAGACGACGATTTTGAGGTGCTTCTCGTCGTTCACTCATCCGATGAGGAAACCGTCGACGCTGTGATTGCCCTTGTAGATCGTTTTGATCCACAGTTCCGTGACCAGGTCCGCGTCATCCCCGTATCCGGAGGAGGCCGAAGCCGCCCTCTGAACACGGCGCTGGACTTCAGCCGCGGCACCTATCTCACCTTCTTGGACGACGACGATCTGGTTACCGCCAGTTGGGTCGAGACCTTCCACGGCGCGGCGATGGCTAGTGCCGGCAGTGTCATACGGAGCGTCTCCGCCGAGCGTCGAGTGCAGCGCACCCGCGGTCAGCTTTCGGACTATGAGCCACGCGGCGGGCTGACGTTTCCCTACCCGGCCAAATTCGACCTCATCGGACACCTCATCGACAACAGCTCACCGATCTGTAGCGTGGCGTTGCCCCTGGCTGCCATTCGTCGCTTGTCAGTTCGCTTTGACGATCAGCTTGACGCGCTTGAGGACTGGGATGTCCTTATGCGTGTCGCCCCGTTCGCCGGCGTCGTCGATACTGGCGAGCCAACCAGCATCTACCACCGCTGGGACGGCGATGAAAGCTCCTCGTCCACCGTCTCTCCTACCGCGTGGTTAGCGGCGCGTCACACGATCCGGAAGCGACTTGACCACTTGGCGCTCCTCTGTCCGCCCGGTACAGTCTCTGCCCTGGTTGAGCGACATCGCACGGACGAGGACTGGGAACGTCGGCGGGCGGAGCTCATGACGTTGCACGCCACTGTTGCCGACTTGTCCGCGCAGCTGCACGAGATCCGCTCATCCGAGTGGTGGCGGGTGACCATGCCGATCCGTGCGCTGGGGACCAAGGTCAGGCGAGGGTCTCGCATGAGGCCGCCGCAGTCGGGCGACTGATGACATGGTGATCTCGATCGTCACTCCCGTCTTCGATCCGGACGTTTCTGCTCTGGCGTCCAGCATCAAGTCCGTGTTGTGCCAGAGCTGGCCCGACTGGCAGCTCGTGCTCGTTGACGATGCGTCCACGGATCCTGAGGTGCGGACCCTCCTGAGAAGCGCGCTGTGCGAGGACCCGAGGATCGAGACGATCTTCCTCTCGCAAAACGAGGGGATAGCCGGAGCGACGAATCGCGGTTTGACGGCGTGCCGCGGCGAGTTCGTGGCGTTGCTCGACCACGACGATGAGATCGTTCCCGAAGCCTTGGCACGGGTGGCGGCCTGGTTGGAAGCGGATCCGCAGACCGATTATCTGTACACCGACGAGGATCACATTGACCCCGACGGCCGCCTGGTTGGGCCCTTCCTCAAGCCGGACTGGTCGCCGGAGCGGTTTCGATCCGAGATGTACTGCTGCCACCTGTCGGTGTTCCGGCGGTCGCTGGTGAAGGCCGTCGGCGGCCTTCGATCGGAGTTCGACGGGTCGCAGGACTACGACCTCGTCATGCGGGTCACCGAACGGGCCCGCACGATCGCCCATATTCCGGAGGTGCTTTATCACTGGCGGAACTCGGCCGCGTCTACGTCCTCCAATCCGGACGCCAAACCGTACGCCTTCGAAGCCGGGCGCCGAGCGGTGCAGGCCCACCTCGAGCGGATCGGAATTGATGGGACGGTGGAGTCGCTCGAGCATCCCGGCCGTTACCGAACTCGCCGCCGAATTGTTGATCGGCCGCTCGTCAGCATCATCATTCCCACCCGTGGCACAGCCAGCGAGATCTGGGGAACATGGCGGACGCTGATCACCCAGTGCGTATCGAGCGTTCTGCAGCGTTCGACATACGAGAACTTGGAGATCGTTTGCGTCACCGACGCCTCGACTCCGGCCGAGACTCTGGCCGAGCTGACGGAGGTGGGCAACGGCCGGGTGCGGATCGTTCCCTTCGTTGGCGCGTTCAACTTCTCGGCCAAGATCAACCTGGGAGCGGCCTGGTCAGGCGGTGAGCATCTTCTCCTGCTCAACGATGACATGGAGGTCATCGCCCCTGACTGGATCGAAACGATGCTCGGCTTCTCCCAAGAAGCCGGTGTCGGTGCGACCGGCGCAAAGTTGCTCTTTGCCGACGGCACGGTGCAGCACGCCGGGCACATGCACGTTGACGGAGAACCGTGGCTACAACTCCGCGGGTATCCGAGCGACTCTCGCTTCGATTGCGATCGGCTGACCGTGGACCGTGAGTGCTACGGCGTGGTCGGCGCGTGCATGATGACGCGGCGCGAGGTGTTTGACCGAGTTGGCGGATTCTGTGAGCAATTGCCGAACGGCTGGAATGACGTCGACTACTCGATGAAGGTGGTCAGCGCGGGACTGCGCATCATCTGGGCTGCGCATGCCCTCCTTTACCACTTCGAGTCGAAGTCACGCGAGGCCGTGGCGGCGGCGAGTGATATCGAGTTCATGCGCGCTCGTTGGGGCTCTCGCCTCGATTCGGATCCGTACGTCAATCCACAGTTCTTAACGCACCACCACCACCTTCTCGATCCGCTGCCGTGGCCGCCGCTCTCATGAAGGCGTACCTCACCGGCGGACCGAACACGTCCGAGGAGCATGGTTGACCGACACACAGGGCCTCAGTCCCGACACCACGCCCGATCACACCGGCGTCGTATTCGATGAGTACTACTTTCAGCACGACTGCGGCGTGCCGTACAGACGCGACGAACACTGGCTGTCTTTTTTCGGCCGTGTGGTGGGGAAGATCGTAGAGTTGCTCGCGCCGTCGACCGTGCTGGATGCCGGTTGCGCCCTAGGAATCGGCGTTGAGGCGTTTCGCGAACTCGGCGTCGCGGCCTGGGGAGTCGACATCTCGGAGTACGCCATCGAATCGGTACACGAATCCGTGCGTCCATTTTGCTTCCAGGGCTCGCTGTCGAACGAACTGCCCGAATGCATGCCGCGCCGTTACGACCTCGTCGTCTGTATCGAGGTAGTCGAGCACGTCCCCCCGGCCGAGGTCGATGTTGTCCTTGACCAGCTCTGCGCGGCGAGTGATGCCGTACTCTTGTCATCGAGCCCGGAGGACTACCGGGAGGCCACGCACGTGAGCGTGCACCCACCGGAGTATTGGTCGGGTTGCATGGCGCGGCGGGGATTCGTCCGGGACGTGGATGTTGATCTCTCGTTCCTGACGCCGTGGGCCGCGCTCTACCGGCGTTCAAGCGCACCCGACTGGGTCATCGTGCAGGATCTCGAGCGACAGCTCTGGCACCTCCGACACGAAGTCGTGTCGCTGCGGGCGGAGGCCTTGGCCATGCAGTCCCGCCTCACCGCGTCTGAGTCCGGGCATTCCGCCCTCGAACAGGCCGAGCGACGCCACGACGAGGAGGTCAGCAGGCTCGAGGCTGAAGCGGATCGGGCTCAGAGCGAGCTGGTGAGACGCGAGCTCGAGATCTTGCGGCTGCGCGATCATGCTGTCGGCGCGGAGGCGGAGCTCGGCCAGCTGCGGGGTGAGGTGAAGGTCCTGGAGGGGCAGATCCACCGGCACGCACATGCCGTCGAGGAGTACGAGGCGCGTATGGCCAGCGCACTCGGCGCCCAAGTGGCGCTGGACGGGGTTCGCAACTCGCGCAGCTGGAAGCTGCTGTGGGGGGTGCTGTCACCGTACCGTTCCGCTCGTCGCTTGTTGCGCAGGTGAGCCAGGCGATCCTGATCACCGGGGGGGCCGGTTTCATCGGGAGTTGCCTGAGTAGCCGCCTGGTTGCGGCCGGTCACGAGGTCGCCGTACTCGACAGCCTCCATCCCCAGGTGCACGGCCCCGGTAGTCGAGGCCGGCCCCTGCCACCGAATGCGGTCTTCCTGCCCGGCGACGTAACCAGCGCCACCGACTGGGACACCGTATTCCGGAGTTGGCGACTACCCGATGTGATCGTCCATCTCGCCGCGGAAACCGGCACGGGTCAGTCGCTCACCGACGCCACCCGGCACGGAGCAACCAACGTGGTAGGGACGACGCAGCTTGTCGATGCGTGTACCAGGGCCGACCACCGCTTACGTCACGTCGTGCTCGCCTCGTCGCGAGCCGTGTATGGGGAGGGCCAATGGGAAGCCGAGTCAGGTGAACTCTTCTACCCTGACCATCGATCCCATGCCGCCCTCGCCGCCGGCGTTTGGGATCCCGTGCCTCCGACTGGCGGGGGCGCCCGTCCCCGCCCGAGTGCCGCGCAACGGACGGTTCCCCATCCCAGCAACATCTACGCGGCGACGAAACTCGCGCAGGAGCACATTCTGGCGGCGTGGGCATCCTCGACGGAGGTACCCCTTTCGATCCTGCGGTTGCAGAATGTCTATGGACCAGGCCAGTCGCTTACCAACGCCTACACCGGGATCGTGGCCCTGTTCAGCCGGCTCGCTTCTGGAGGACAGGCCATCGACGTCTACGAGGACGGCCGAATCGTACGAGACTTCGTGTTCATCGAGGACGTGGCGTCCGCCGTGGAAGCCGCCATCAGCCGTCCGCCCCAGAACTGTCGGTTGGTCGACATCGGCTCGGGTGTGCCGGTGACCGTCCATGAACTAGCCGACCGGATCGCCACCCTCGGGGGCGCCCCAAAGCCCGTCGTCTCAGGTCGATTTCGGGACGGAGACGTCAGGGCGGCAATGTGTTCCATCGACGCCGCCGCGGCCGACCTCGGATGGTCTCCACAATGGAATCTGGAGCAGGGACTGCAAGCCTTGCTGGCTTGGATCCTCCAGGCACCGCATGAACTCTGATCGGAGCGCGGCCAGAAGCTAGCGTTGCCACCAATGGGTTCGACGGAGGTCATCGACCTGCTCTTTCGGCGTGGGTCTCCTTGCTCCGCCGGGGGGCCGAGGAGGGATGTTCCCCCCTCCGCTTCCAGGACCGGGACCAGGAGTAGCATGTTCCCGCGGCAGGCCTGAGTGGCCAGCGGGTCGGATATGTCTTCAACGGCAAAACGAGCGCTGAAGCGATGATGAGGACCAGGATGACCCCATTCCCCGAGTGTGTGCTGGTGCTCGGCGGCACCGGCTTTTTGGGGCTTGAGATTGCTAGGGCCTTCCTGGCCTTGGACAGTTCAGTCACCGTCGTAGCCCGGAACGAACCGGCCGGACGAGGGCGCGCGGATCTGGCCGGTGCTGACCTGATCCTGGGAGACGCCGGCGACCCCTTAGTGCTCTCCCGGTTGGTGGATCGGGTCGACCACGTCGTTTACGCGGTCGGTGCGACACTCCCCAAGGAGTCGAACGCGATGCCGGCCGTGGATGTCACCACCACCCTCCCGGCCATCCTCTCCCTCCTCGAACACCTCCGCACCCGGCCGGGGATCGGATTGACCTATCTATCGTCGGGAGGGACGGTCTACGGCAACCCGGTCGAGATCCCGGTCAGCGAGACGGCTTCTTGCGACCCGATCACCTCGTACGGAGTCATGAAGCTCGCGGCGGAGAAATACATCGGGATGTACGCCGCTCTGTACGGCGTTCCTACCCGAATCCTCCGTGTCGGCAACGCGTACGGTCCCCTCCAGCCAGCGGGCCGGAGCCAGGGGCTGGTCGGCGCCCTCCTTGCCGCGGTCCGGGACGACATGCCGGTCCGGGTGTTCGGCGATGGGACCATGCGGCGCGACTACGTCCACGTGGAGGACGTCGCCCACGCAGTCGTCGGGCTGACGGGTCGATCGGACGGGCCGCGGGTGGTAAACGTGGGGAGCGGGGTGGGGCACACGGTCCTCGACGTGATCGATGTCGTGAGGCGCGTCACTGGTACCCGGCTGGCTGTAGAGCATCTGCCCAACCGGGGGTTCGACGTGTGTGCGATCGTCTTGGACGTAGCCATCCTCTCCCGTCTGGTGGCATGGGACCCCATCTCGTTAGAGGAGGGCATCGAACGGACCTGGCACGACCTGTTGTCACGGACCAATTCGGTCGTCGAGGTCGATTAGTCGTGGTTTCCGGTGGCCGTCCACGGCGTCTAGGTCGTCGGACCGCGGCCGGGCCGATCGAGGAAGTGCAGGCGGCGCCGTCGTTCCAGGGATGGATCGACACGCCTACGGAGGGTGCGGTCGTGCCGCGACGCGTCCTTTCGGTCACTGGTTGGCATCTGACCGGCGATCGTCCGGCATTGGCCGTCTCGGTTTCGGTCAACGGAGTCCTCGCCGGAGTCGACAAGGTCGGTTCCATCATCCGAAGCGATGTCGCGGAGGTCGTGGGCAGCGACGAGGCCGCCCGATCCGGGTGGTCGGTCGATGTGGATCTGAACGATGTGGTTGGCGACGAGGTTGAGCTGGGGATCGCCGTGTGGGAAGCCCCAGACCGCCCGCCCACCATGCTGCCTCCGATCAAGGTCACGGTCGCGCCGGCGGGGGTGCGCGGCCTGCTGAACCATCCGGCCGATAATGAAATCGCTGAGGGCGACGTGCTCGAGGTCATGGGGTGGTGCCTGTTCGAGGGCTCGCGCGTCGCTCGCGTCGAAGTCGTCATCGACGGCCGGAGCGTCGGCCTAGCCCGGCTGTATGTCAACCGACAGGACGTTGGCGATCTGTACAGTCACCCGGATGCGCCGGTGGCGGGTTTCCAGACGCTGATCAGTTTCGAACGGCGCGATCGGAGCAAGGAATCACTCGTCACGGTGGAGGCGACCAGCTTGGACGGTCGGCGGTGGCGGTCCCCGACTCACCGGGTGCGCTGGATGCCTCCGGTTCAGGGAGATGTCCGTCGCGGCGACAGCCTTGCTCGCCGGAGCACCGCCGTCCTGGACCACCTCCCCAAGGGCGGTTCCAGGGTACTGGTCTTCACGCACGATCTCTCCTACGGCGGGGGACAGCTGTGGCTCTTCGAGCTGCTCCGCCAACTCGCGGAATTCTCGGCGCTCAACTGCACCGTCGTGTCGGTGTCCAACGGCCCGCTGCGCGACATGTTGGAGGACCTGGGCATTGCCGTGCACGTGACTGGCCCGCTTCTCGTACACGACCTGGAGGTGTATGAGGACCGGATCCACGAGCTGGCCCTGTTGATACGTGCCAGTGAGGCCGGTGCCGTTCTGGTCAACACGGTCGGCGTGTTTCCTGCGATCGACGCCGCGGCACGGGCCGGCGTCCCGAGCCTGTGGGCGATTCACGAGAGCTTCGACCCAGCCGTCTTTCGCTACCTCAATTGGGGCTCGACGGGGATGGATCCGCAGGTGCTCTCGCGTTTCAATGCTTGTTTCCAGTTGGCGCGGGCACTGATCTTCGAAGCCCGTCAGACTGCCGACATCTTTAAGCATCTTTGCCTACCCGAACAGCGCTTCGTCGTCGACTACGGCGTTGACCTGAACGAGATCGATTCCTACCGGGCGTCCCTGGACCGGTCGGCGCTCCGTGCCGCCGCCGGCTACGACGGCGACGACGTGGTGATGGTCGTGATTGGGACGTTCGAGCCTCGCAAGGCGCAGGCGCTCGTGATCGCCGCCTTCGACGAGCTAGCGGCTGTCCACGGTCGGCTTCGATTGGTGCTGGTCGGATCCAAGCAGGACGCGTATACCGCTGGAGTCCGCGAGCAGGTAGCGCGGTGCTCAGCCGCCGACCGGATAGATCTCATACCGATCGTGGCGGACATCCACCCTTGGTACGCCATCGCCGACGTGCTGCTCTGCGCATCCGACATCGAGTCGTTGCCCCGGTCCATCTTGGAGGCTATGGCATTTGAGGTGCCGGTGGTGTCGACCAATGCGTTCGGTATCGCCGACCTGATCGACGACGGCCGGACTGGCTGGCTCACCCGAACTCGAGATCTGGAAGGTCTCGTCGGACTGCTCCACCTGGTGCTCCGGAAGCCAGCCGACGAACGCCGGGCCGTAGGAGCACGAGCACGGGCAGACGTCTTACGACGACACGGCGACCGAAGTTACGGACGCATATTTGCTCGGGTGCTTGCTGATCTCCTCGACGATCCGTTCTGCGATCTGAGGCGCGCCTTCTCCCACGCCGAGGAAGAGGAGACGGCGGTGTGACGATCGACGCCGCGGATGAACCGTCCGATCAGCTTCTCCATCTCGATGCACTGGGCGCGCTTGTGTCAGAAGAGCCTGATCGTAATTCTGATGACCAGAGGCGGGCGCGTAAAGAGTTCGAGCAGATGGTCAGCGAACGCAGCAAGATGGTCCTTGAAATAGCCGCGTTGCGGCGCGAGCGTGAGCACACGGCCGCGTTGCTGCTCGAGACCGAACAGCTCTTGGCCGACGTCATCTCCGCCGAACGGACGCAACACGACCTCGCTGTGGTCAGGTTGTCGGAGCAGGAGCGGCTCGGAGCAGCACTCGCGGAACAGGTGGAGCGTCTTCAGCAAGACATCGCCGCCCTGCGCGCATCTACGAGTTGGCGCGTCACGGCGCCGTTGCGGGCCGTGACTCGGCTGCTCGGACCGACGCGGTGACCACTCTTCACTTCGTTTCCGCACCGGGTGGCAGTGCCTTCATGCACGAGCTCCTTACCGTGGTCGCGCACGAGGTCAGCCACCTCGGTTCCGGATCACCCATTGGTGACGTGACGGTCAGCGAAGGACCATTTCCGGACGGCGGTGACGAGGACGTCTACGTCGTCGTCCCACACGAGTACTTCGTTGTCACGCCCCGGAACCTGCTTCCGGGCCCTACAAAGCTCGCTCGAACCATTGGGTTCTGTGTGGAACACCCGGGCAACGCAGAATTCCGGACGACCGTTCGGTACGCGCTAGCCCTCGCCGCGTGTGTCGATATCAATGACGACTCCACGGTCGAGCTGAATGCGCTGGGAGTCTCTGTCGAGCGCTTCGTGCTCGGCTACAGCGAGCATTGGGATCGCTGGGGAGGCGGTGAGACTGAGCGAACGTACGACGTGATCTATCTCGGTACACGTGATGACCGACGCTCGCGCCTACTCGCCATCGACTGTGACGTCCTCGACGAGGCGAGCCTCCTATACGCCATGCCACCACATGAACCGATGACCAAACCGCGTCCCGATTTCCTCATGGGTGACGCCAAGCTCGGTCTGTTCGCCGCCTCCAAGGTGTTGCTGAATCTCCATAGGGGTGATTCCCGGTCGCTCGAATGGGTCAGGATTCTCGAGGCGATGTGCAACGGCTGCGTTGTGGTGAGCGAGCACAGCCTGGACATCGCGCCGCTCCGCCCAGGGAAGCATCTGCTCCTCGGGCGACCTCGCACCTTGGTGCACCTGGCCCGCAGTGTCCTTGCTGATCCGTCACGTCTTGGAGCTATCCGGACCGGTTGCTACGAGATGCTCCGGAGCGAACTGACCATGCGCCCTTCGGCGTTGACGCTGGCCCATCTGGCCGCGGAGGTCGGGGCCGGGACGTTCCATCCCCGCCGCCGCTCAGATGCGTCGGCTCGGCAGCTGATGTTGCCGACGCAACGAGCCGGTCAATTGGTTGACGAGGGGATCGGTCGGCGGGGGACGATGCCGCGTAGGGCGCGGCCCTCCGGTGTCGATTCTTCCGCCTTCAGGCCTGGGGAGCCGGCTCGTCCTGACCGGGACCCTGACGCACTCGACGTGGCCGTGGTCCGTTCGGCCGGCTCACCGGACGTGTCCGTGGCGCTCACCTCGGTGCTCCCGCAGCTCGACGGCCTCGACGCCACTATCTACCTCTGCTTCGACGGCGTGGACCCCGGGGACCTGTCTGACGATCCACGGATCCTGGTTTACGGAGGTGCCGCTCACACCGGGTTCGGTCCCTTGCTGAACCAGGTGCTTCGCGCGACCGATGCGGCCGAACTCCTGGTCCTCGGTGCCGCCGATCAGCTCGCCCCTCGCGCCGTGGAGCGGCTGCGGTCGGACCTTCGAAAACACCAGGCCGATGCGGCCTACGGCATGGTGGTGAACCCGCTGGGACTGCTGACCAACGCATTGCCGTTCGAGCCTGATCGATTGACGAAGCTGAATTACCTCGCCACCGCGGCCCTGTGGCGGCGAACCTCGTTAGAGAAGCTCGGCGGCTGGTCGGATGATCCTGACATCGACGGCGCTGAAACTTGGGATCTGTGGCGCCGGCTGGCCGCCTTCGGAGGTTCGGCCGTCTTGATACCCCGGCCATTGGTGCACCAGGCGTTCTCTCAGGATCCCCCCTGCTCCTCATACGACCTCGACTCGGCGCGGGTCGCCCAATTGTTAGATCAGCGCGCCGAGCTACTCACATAAGGTTGAGGTGTCGAAACTATGCCGCCGGCGAGTCGGGCTGGACAACGGCGGGTTCGGCGGCGACGCGTCCCGACCACGGCCAAATGTGTTGACCGATCGATGTGAATCTGGACAACCGGAGTGACTTGAGGCGGAGACACGGTGCCTCGATGAGCTTCCATGACAGGACCGCTAACGCGGTAGTGATGACGAGGGAAGCGGCCACGAAGGCCACGAGCCCAAACCGGTAGAACCGGTACAGCGCCAGCATCTGTTCGACGGGAAAGGCGTAGACGTACAGACCGTAGGAGAAGTCTCCCTTTGCATCGAAGCGTTGCAGTGGCAAGCGGATGGCGAGCCAGAAACAGAGATAGGCGAGGCCGATGACTCCGAGACCGCTGTACGTTCCCGTGCGAAAGCTCACGATGATGGTGAGTGCGGCGAGAACGGCGAATCGGTTCGAGATGATGATTCGGTCGCGATAGAGGTAGAGAAGGGTGCCGATGAGGAAGAGCAGCGGGAGCCGGATCAGCTGCGGGTCGGCGAAGAGCGATGACGCTCGCTTGGCCGAGCCTGGGACCATGAGGTCGCCCAACTGGACCACCCAGAGGAAGACGGCCAATCCCAGGAAGACCGATCGCCCCCGCTTGACCAAGCCGAACCATCCCAGGACGGCGACGCCCAGATAGCACTTGAACTCGTAGATCAATGTCCAGAGCGAGCCGTTGAACGCGTTGGCGAAGCCGGTCTTCGAGTACGGCGTACCCGCCAGCAGTCCGTCGATGTTCCACTGATGGATGGTCAGCAGGGCGTTGCGGTGCAGATAGCGGATCGGCGAGTCCCGGTGACCGGACCAAAAGCTGTGGAACGGACCGATCTCGTGGTGCCAGGCAATGGGCGCGAAGACAAAGGCGGTCACGACCAGACACACCCAGAACGCCGGCATAAGCCTCAGACAGCGGCGCCACAGGAAGTTGGGAACGCTCGGGGACGACGCGAAGCTCCTCGCGATCAGATAGCCGCTGATGACGAAAAAGCCGGCGACGGCGAAGCCTCCGAAGGTCTCTTGGCCGCGACTCCAGTCGAGCATCGGATCCCGGCCGTGGTGGAACCCTCCGATGGGAAACGCATGATCGAACACGACGAGCGCGGCGAGCAGATACCGGAGGAATCCGAGACTGTTGGACCGAGGATTGAAGGCAGACTCCAGCGTCTCGTCGGCCTGTCCTCGAGAGGACAGGGGAAAGGGCTGAAACCCGGACACAAGCCGGCATCGTAATGCCTACCTCCCAAAGTGTCCGTGTCCCCGCTAGCGACCCAGACGGCGGCCGCCCCCGATTGTCAATGTGCTCCATCCGTCCCCCTCGGATAGTCTCCTCCGACCGTGTATCGGAACATCCGCCAACAGAGCATCCGATTGTGACGTTCAGCCGTGATGTGGTCGTGGTGGGCGGATGTGGTCATGTCGGCCTGCCGCTGGCTCTTGCCTTCGCGCTTCAGGGCCGCCAGGTCGGCGTCTTTGACGTGAATCATGACGCCGTCGACATGGTGAACGGCGGGGCAATGCCGTTCGACGAGCCGGGAGCACGCGACGCGCTGGCCAGGGTCAGAGGCGGGAACACCTTGGTGGCCAGTACTGACCCATCGATGGTGGCTACGGCTGAGCATGTCGTCGTGGTCATCGGTACTCCGGTCGACGAGCATCTGAACCCCGATCCGCAAGCCGTCCCTGACGCCGTAGAGGCCCTGGCCCCGCAGCTTCGCGATGGTCAGCTCATTGTGCTTCGCAGCACCTTGTACCCCGGCGTCACGGCCCTGGTCGAACGATTGTTGACGACCCTGGGCCTGGACGCGGATGTCGTCTTCTGCCCGGAGCGAATTGCCGAAGGTCGGGCCATGACGGAGTTGTTCGACCTGCCGCAGATCATCGGGAGTCGCCATCCCGTCGCCGGCGATCGAGCGGAAAAGCTGTTTCGCGTCCTGACCGACGAGATCGTCCATCTCGGACCGGAGGAAGCCGAGCTAGCCAAGCTTTTCACGAACACGTGGCGCTACATCAAGTTCGCCACGGCCAACCAGTTCTACACGATCGCCAACGATTTCGGGGTTGACTTCGAGCGGGTGCGTGGTGCTCTGGCCCACAACTATCCCCGAGCCGCCGATCTTCCCCGAGCCGGCTTCGCCGCCGGCCCCTGTCTGCTGAAGGATACGTTGCAGCTCGCCGCCTTCAACAACAACAACTTTGCCCTCGGTCACGCCAGCATGATGATCAATGAGGGTCTACCGCTCTACATCGTCGACAGAATTGCTCGGCAACACGCTCTCGAAGAAGCAGTCGTCGGTATCCTCGGCATGGCCTTCAAGGCCGAGTCAGATGACATCCGGAACAGTCTCAGCTACAAGCTCAAGCGGATTCTCAGGTTCAAGGCGCGGCAGGTGCTCTGTACAGATCC
>CAXMLU010000725.1:0-1795 GCA_964194255.1 uncultured bacterium | reverse complement strand
GTGTCCAGATGGCGAGCACGGCCATGGGTGACCTCCGAGGTGTTTGGCTGCATGTTGCGCGGCTTCGCCGCCGGCGAGGGCAGCCTGTTCGCCGACTATCCCCCGTTGACCACAGCCGTTCGTGGGAATGCACGTTTGAACAAGAGTCGGGGTGTCTACCCGACGGCCGAGGCAGGCAGCTGCGCGATGCGCTTCGCCAGCACGTCGACGATCCCGGCCACCGTCGTCTGCCCCTGGACGGCCGGCTGGGCGCCATCGGGATGCGCGAAGTACACGCCCATCAGAATCCGGCCTCGCCGCAGGTACGCAGTGATGAAATGCTGGGCCTGACCGGCCTCGTCGGTCGCGACGAAGTCATACGCCAGACGCTCGACCGTTGGTGTCTGCGGCCAAGCCGCATCGGGAGCGGCATTGAAGTGCGTCGTCACCGGGTGTGCGCCCACCGGACCGAGTACCGATGTGGCCGGGCAGCTGCCGGCGGTCGCCTTGAGCTCGGCAAACGCCTGCGCGGTGGCGGCTGGGTTGGCGTACATGACCGCCTCCGTACTCAACACGACGATGCCTCCCTGGTCGGCCGCGGCCACCTGCAGGCGGGCGGTTCGCAGCGACTCGCTGGGGAAATTGCCGTTGCAGAGATCCAGGGTGGTTTGGCCGGCCACCTGGCGACCGCCGGGGATGGGTTGCACCGTCAAGGTGGGCGGCAGGTCGGCTTGGCTGATCCCCAGCCCGCTCAGCATCGACTGAGCTGGGTCGAGGGGCGCCGCAGCCGAGGGGGCGGTGGTGGAGGGCGCACCGGCGGAGGGTGCCGTCCCGGGGGGAGCGGTCACGGCTGGAGCGGTCACCGGTGCGTTCGCATTCAACGTTGAGTGCCGGCCAAACGCGAAGTGCACGGTCAGCGCCCCGACGAAGCCGAGGAGCAACCCGGCCACGACGGCGATGGCGACGACGGCCCGCCCCGACCGGCCCGGGCTGGGCTCGAACGGCGGGTCGGCGACCACGGGGACCGGAGTGGTCGGATCGAGCGGCGAAGTCCACAGCGGCGGTGGAGTCCACGCCGGCGGTGGACCGCTTGGCGGGATCCACGCCGATGCGGGGCCGTTCGGGAACGAATCCGCAGTCCACACCTCGCCGTTCCAGAATCGATGATGGCTGCTGTCCCCCGGATCGGGATACCAACCTGGCGGTGACTTGGCGGGCGTGGTGGCGCCCATTGAGGCAACGGCCGGCGGTTCGGCGCCCGGTGCGGTGTCGTCGACTCCGTACGTCATCTGGATCCTTCCTTGTGTCGCAAGTAGGTCATAGCAGGCTCGTGATCGTCGGCTCCGATTGCCGGCTCTGCGGCCGCAGTGCGGGCGAGTGGGAGAGCGACGGAGAAGGTGGCGCCCGCCCCTTCGGCGCTCACCACCGACGCCTGCCCGCCGTGGGCCTCGGCGATGGAAGCCAGGATAGAGAGTCCGAGACCGATACCGCCGTCAGCCCGGGCCCGAGCCTTGTCAGCTCGATAGAAGCGATCGAAGGCATACGCAGCTGCGTCCGGCGCCAGTCCGGGTCCCTCGTCGACGACGTCGAGGACACCATGCGCGCCCCCGACCCGCGTCCGCAGCACGATCGGTGTGCCCGGCGGGGTATGACGTTTGGCGTTCGAGGCCAGGTTGGCGGCGACCTGCCGAAGACGGTTCTCGTCGCCCACGACGATGACCGGCCCGGCAGATTGCAGGGTCACACGACGGTCAGGAGCCGCCGCCCGGAGGTCGGCGGAGGCGTCGGCGGCGATCTGGGCCAGGTCCACAGGATC
>CAXMLU010000724.1:0-7370 GCA_964194255.1 uncultured bacterium | reverse complement strand
GAGGAACTCGTCGAGGCGGCGTCGGCTTGGGGCGCCGACGAGACGGTCGAGCTCGCGCCCGTCGGGCCCGAAGAGTACGACGGTGGGGATGCTCAAGATGTCGAGCCGGCCGGCGACGTTCGGGTTGGCATCGACGTCGCAGGACCCGAAGCGGAGACGGTCGGCGTGGCGGGTGGCCGCGTCGTGGAACAGCGGTTTGAGTTGGCGGCACGGGCCGCACCATGCCGCCCAGAAGTCCACGACGGTGTAGCCGCCGGTTGTGGTCTGGGCGAAGTCGGCGTCGTTGATCTCCACAACCGTGTCGCGGTCGAGCGCGGTGTCGCCGACGGCCGGTCGGGTCGGTGGTGCCTCGTCGTGGCCTCGTCTGCGGAAACGTCCGAGCATCGTCGGCTCCTTGGGCTTTAGCGGTGCAGGAGCCGCGACACCAGCGAGGGTCGGGTCTCGTGGTCGTCGTCACCGGAGACTTTGGTGACCCGCACGCCGCGCCACAAGGCGATGTGGCCTTTGATGGCCGCCGCGGCTTGGCTGGGGTCGAGGTAGTACCAGGCGGCGTCGCGGTTGGCCTTGCCGTCCACGACGACGGTGTAGTAGCTCGCCAGTCCCTTCCACGGGCGTCGCGTGTGCGTTGAGCTGTCCTGGAGGTACTCCTCGTGGACATCGGCGAGGCGGAAGTAGTGGTTACCTTCGATGACGACGGTCCGGTCACTTTCGGCTAGGACTGCCCCGTTCCAGGCTGCTCTGATCATGGTTCGGGAACCCGCCCGGCGCGATCCGCATTCCACACGCCGGTGGGGTAGGAGACGGCGCCAGCGGTGCCCGGACCGGTGTGGGCGCCCACGGACGGGCCGATGCGATAGCGGACCAGCTCCTGGATTTCGGGGGCGGCGGTGAGACGGGACTCGAGCGCTTGCCACAGGGGAGCGATCTCGGGGTCGGCGATCCCGAGCCCGACTCGCAGGCCCGTGCCGGTCGAGCGCACATAGCGGGCCATCGCGTCAGCCGCGTCGTCGAGGCTCGACGCGTGAGCGACCGCCTCGATCCGCCCGTCGACCAGCGACAGGACAGGCACACCGACGGCCGCGTCGGTCACACCGACGGCGAGGCGGCCTCCGGCGCGGGCCAGGTCGAGGGCGCCGACGACGAACACGTTGTCGCACTGGGCGCCGACCGTTTGGGCGACCTCGGCTGCCTCGGGCAGCGAGGCGCCGTTCTCGATGGCCGATGCTGCTTCCCACAAGCAGCACGTAATGGCGAAGCTGGCGGTCCCGGTGTCAACGATCCGCACCGGCACCGGAGAACCCTGGGCGCCGAGGCGGGCCGAGTTGACGGTGCCGGAGGTATTGGAGCCGAGGTGCACCGACAGGATCTCCGTGGCGCCGCGGCCGGCGAGCGCGTCATACGCGGTGGCGAACTGTCCAGGGGAAGGGGCGGCGGTCGTGACCGCCGGCGCCGGTAGACCTTGCGCGGCGGCGGTGGCGAACCGGGCGTAGAAGCCATCCGCGTCCAGGTCGACGCCCTCGAGGTAGTCGCGCCCGTCGATCGTGACGATCAGGGCGACGACCTCGACGCCGTAGCGGCGGCGCAGTTCGTCGGGGAGCTGCGCGTTGGAGTCGACGCACAGGCCGATCATGTTGGCCGTCTCGGGGCGGTGGCGAACTTGTAGACGATCATGGTGCTGGTCGCGGCGGCCGCCATCGGCAGCGCCGCGGACGGTGTGGGTCCCCACAGGTTCGGCCAGCCGCGCCGCCACCACAACATTCCGGCCGCGACCCAGGTGAGCGACGCGGTTACCGTCGCCGTGTAGGCCCGGTGCTTCCATCGCGGCGTGCCGCTCAGGGCGGCGACGGCCACGTCGATGGGGAAGTAGGCGGGGAACGTGGCCAGGCACTGCCCGGCCGACGCGGCCACGCCCTTGCCTCCCTTGAACCCGGCATGCCACGGGAAGCAATGCCCCGCCACAGCCGCGACCCCGCCGACGTGGGCGCCGGTACCGCCGGCAACGGCCCGCCCAAGGCGACAGGCGAGCGCGCCTTTGGCGACATCCGCGGCGAGCACGCTGTAGCCCCAGGCCGGTCCGAGGACGGCGATGGCGTTGGCCGCTCCCGGGTTACCGGTCCCTGCCGTCCGCAGGTCGGTCGACCCGCCGGTGGCCAGCCGGGACGCCACATCCGCCGAGGGGAACGTTCCCGCCAGGTACCCGAGCGCGGCGGCCGTCAGCACTCGCGTCACCCCTACCGAGCGCTCACCGTCGCGTCGGGCACCGGCAGGGCGCGCAGCCCGTGCGGTCAAAGCAGCGCGGCGGCGTAGATGGCGCCGGCGACCAGCCCGAAGGCGGCGTGGGCCATCAGCGAGCCGATCGGCGTTCCCTGCCCGAACCCGGTCAGGGCGACACCGGGGCGGTCCATGGCGTGCTTGCGTACCAGGGGATGCATGGCGCTGAGCATGGCAGGCAGCACGGCCAGGATGATCAGGCCGTGGGCGGCGCCGATGAGCAGGTCCCATCCGGCGGCCTGGCCGACGGAGGTCACGCCGATGGCGTGGAGGAGCGCGGCGTGGCCGAGACCGAACGCGGCCGACATCATCAGATGTACGCCAAGTCCGATCCCGTAGACGGTCGTCCTTGAGCCGCTCGGCGCGAACATCGAACCGAGGACCTCGAGGAAGTTCATGCAGGTCATGCCGACAGCGAGACCCATGGACACAACCATGAGGAAGGCGACGCCACCGGCGAGACCTCCCAGCAGGGCCCATCTGGGCGTGTAGTGGCCGGCGAGGTTGGCAAATGCGAGCAGGGACATGATCGGAACGCCCTTTCGGTGTTTGTTGGCCTGGCGGCGGGATCGCCGCCGTCCTCCGGGAAGCGCCTGGGAAGGCCGCTGCCGTCCCAGGGGTCGAATGGGAAGGAGAGGTTGTGGTGGCGACCCCGCCAGGGAAGGAACACGCCAACACCCCGCTCGTAGTCCGGACTGCTTCATCGCGAACAGTCGGCCCGTCGTCGATCGGGAAGGACGTCCGGACCATCCTGGCGAGCTGAAACGTCGACAGTGATGTCGCCGCGGTGGCGGCTGGCTGGGCGCGGCCGGCTCGGTTGCCCTGTTTGCCCGGCGCCCGGGCGGTCGGTGGCCCGCGATGTTGCCGAGCACCGGGTTGTCCGCGACGCCGAGGACAGGCGGCCAGCGTCGCCGCCTGTCGCTTCGCTACTACCGGCGCCGCTACCTGCCACCGTGTCGAGGCGGGCGCTGGCGCGGACCGCCTCCAGTCGATCGGCCCGGACACCGCCCTCCACTGCGGCGGCCACACGACCGTCGGGTGCGATGAGGAACGACGCCGGGATGGCGGCAACGAGGTGGCTGTCGGCGATCTGGTCATGCGGATCAACGACGACGGCCCGATCGGCGTGCGCCGCAGCCAGAAAGGCCCGGCTCGCATCGACGCTGTCGTCGTGCACGACCCCGAGAACGGCGAGCTGATCGGCCTGATGGACTGCGGCAAACCGTGCCAGCTCCGGTGTCTCAGCGCGACGTGCCGGGCACCACGTCGCGAAGAAGTTCACGACGACCCAGCGGCCCCGGTAGTCGCTGAGGCTCACCTGCGTGCCGTGCCCGTCCACGCCGTGCACGTCGGCGGCCTGGTCCGCCGTAGAGCGGCGAGAAGAGAAGGCGCCACCGAGGCCGCTCCCGTGACCGACGAACACGAAGAGTCCGACAACGATGTTGGCGGCAAGCAGTACGAGCACGATTCGGCGGCGACTCCTGGGCGGCCCCGAGGGTTCAGTCCCGTCCCAGACCTCGCGGGCATCGGCGCGACTCCAGCTCGTCACGGCGCGGGAACCCGCGCCCGGCCCCGCTCCGTTCCGCTGACGTGTCCCGAGGTCTGTCGGGTCGGTGAGCACTCACCGGCTGGCGAGCGGGTGGAGAGTCGGCTGAGAACTTCTCATCTCCGCCGGGAGCCGCGCCTTTCATCGGACGGTCACGACGATGCGGTGGTAGCCGGTGGCGCCCGCCGGATGCGGCGGCATGCGCGCCGCCAGCTGGACTGCGCCGGCGCCGTCGGTGGCCCGCACACTCAGCGGATGGATACCGGGTAGGAGTTTGAGGGTGGTCTGCCAGCGACGCCACGAGAGCACGTCGGCTTCGCGTTCGAGACGCGCCGGGAGCCACGATGCGCCGTCGTCGGCGGAGACCTCGACGACGGCGATGCCTCGGTCGGCGGCCCAGGCCACCCCGGCCACTCGGGTCGGGCCGGTGAGCACCGCGCCGTGGGCCGGCAGGTCGATGCGCGACTCGGTGTGCACGGCAGTGTCGGTGTTCCAGCCCCGAGCGTTCCAGTAGCCCGGCCGGGGTCGTTCGACCACGACGAGGTCGGTGAGCCACTTGACGTTCTTGACCCCATAGTGAGCAGGGACACGGAGCCGGGCCGGGAAGCCGTGGCCGGCGGGTAGCGGCGCGCCGTCCATGGCGTAGGCGACCATCACGCCGGGCCGGGCCGCGGTGCCGAGGTCGAGCGTCTCGGTGTAGCCGTCGGCGCCCCGCGCCTCGAGGGCTCGAGCTCTCGCCGTGGGATGGGCGCTGGCTAACAGGGCGGCCAGGGGGACCCCCGCCCAGTGGGCGTTGCCAACCAGCGGCCCGCCGACGGTGTTGGAGATGCACGACAACGTCGCCAGCCGCTCGACCGCCGGGAGGCGATGGAGCTCGGCGAGGGTCAACTCGAAGGGTGACGCCATCTCCCCGCGGACGCGCAGCCGCCAGCTGGTGGCATCGACGACTGGCGGTTCGAGGTCGACAGCGACCGTGTAGTGAGCCTGTCGTGACGTCACCAGGGGTGTGAGGCCGACCACCGCCGGGAAGCCGGCGTCCACGGGCTGGTCGGGGATCGATGCTGGCCGATTGCGACGCAGCCTTCGGGCCATGGCGGTCGCGCCGAGGGCAACACCGCCCAGGAGGAGGGCGGTTGACGCCAGGAACCGGCGCCGGGCGATGTCGGCGGGCTCGTCGGCGTGGACCCTGGCGTGGGTGGTGCCGACGGCGACACCGGCGGCCAACGCGGCGACGGCGGCTACGGCTGCGGCCGCTAGGGTCGCGTCGAAGACATGGCGGACCGGGTCGAGGCGGGCGGCGCCGAGGGTCGCGGCCGCGGCCAGGAGTCCTGGAAATCCTGGCCCGCGACGGCGTCCAACCCAGCCCAGGGCGATGGCCCCAGCGATGACACCGGCGGCTAGGAGATGGACGGCTTGATGGCCGAGGCGCTCGATGGCTTGGGTGGCCACCCCGCCGGGGGTGTGGCGGATGATCCAGTTACCGGCCGAGAACGGCGCGAACGGGGCGGCCGGCCACGTCGCGTGCAGGAGCCATTGGGCGACGACGGCGGCGACTGGCGCCGCCAGCCAGCGGCCGCGGCCGGTCAGCTGCCGGCCGGCACCACGGCGCCGACCATGCCGGAGGTGCGGTGGTACTTGCAGAAGAACCTGTACGGCGAGCTGCCGACTCTGACCTGTACGGTGACGGTCTGGCCGGCGGGGACGTCGGTGTCGACGTTCTGGTCGGGGACCGACACGTTGTGCAGCGCTTGGCCGGCGTTGTGTACCCGCAGCGTGACCGTGCCGGACGGCACCGCCGTCAGGCAGGTGGGGTTGAAGAAGAAGTCGCCGGCCTCGACGTTGATGGTCGGGCCGGCGGCCGGGGCGGCGCCGTGGTCGCTGGCGCCGGCCGGCAGATGGGCGGAGACGGGGCAGGCGGCGCTGGCCGCGGCGGCCGCCGCGCCGGCTGACCCGGCGGGTTGCAGCGCGTCGGCGCGGGTGTTTCGCTTGGACTCGTCGATGGCTCGGGAGCCAAACCCGATCCCGATGATGCTGAAGATGACCGCGATCGCGGCGAAGGCGAACATGAAGACCGTCCAGACTTCGCGGCGGGCGGCGACCCGTTCGAGACGTTCCTCGAGGGCGTGGAAGTCCTCCCACGATGGATCGGAGGTTGCTTCGTCGGTCACGGCGGGGGCATTGCACTCATCGGGCCAATGCCTGCCGACCCTCGGGGGTTACCGTGCCGATCATCGGTGCGCGGCGCAGCTGATCATCCGACGGTGACGTCGACCTTGTCGGTCACCTCCGGCATGAGGGGAGCATGGCCGTTGCCGACCAGGATGGCGATCAGGCCGTGGGTCTGGCCGGCCTTGAGCCCGGTGGTGGTGGCGTGGAAGACGGTCTCACAGCTCATGCCCAGCATGGTGCCCATGCCCATCATCGGGCCCGAGTTGCTGTCGAGGTTGAGGTGCCAGTGGCCATAACCGGCTTGGTCCGGCTTGCCGTACAGGTCGCAGTTGGGGTGAAAGCCGGTGATCTGGACGACGACGTCGAACGCGCCGGACACGACGGTGCCGGGGTTGGGGCTTATGATCTTGATGGCCGGCTTGGTAGCGTCGGTGGCGTCGCCGATGGCCGGCAGGGGGCTGGTCGGCTGGTAGTCGAAGCTCAAATTCTGGCCGTTCATCTCGACCTCGGCGTGGTCGTTGAGGGCGGGGAGGACCTCGAGGGTGTGCATGCCCGGTTTGACGTTCTGCATCGAGACCGTGGCCTGGGGGGTGCAGTACATGTTGACCAGGGCCTTGTCCAACAGGAGGTGGTAGTGGCCGAACCCAGCCTGCGGTGGCTTCCCAGCCCAGTCGCAGCTCAGCTGGTAGCCGGTGGCGTTCACGCCGACGGTGAAGCTGTTGTCGGTGACCTTCACGCCCGACGCCGGAGAGGTGAACGCGGTGTGCCACGACATGGCGAAGTCGGGCAGGGCCATGTGGGCCATCACCGTCGTGCTCGGTGCAGCGCCCGCAGCCGCTGAAGTGGCCGCCGGCGCCGCGGTGTGGGAGCTGCTACTGCAGGCAGCGGCGGAAAGGGCTAGGGCGGCGGCAATCGCACCGAGACGCAGGAACGGGTTCACAGAGATGTCCTCCCACAGAGCGGCTGAAGGTCACGTGCCGCTAGGGGAGACGCCCAAACACCGCGATTGATTGCACCGGCGTCACTGTTCTTGTTGGAGGGCCACGTCCAGCAGCTGATCGGCGGGCAACCGGGACGCCAGGAGCAGCGGGGTGGGCCAGTTGACGCAGACGACGGTGAGCTCCCCGCGTCGAGCTACCCACAGGTTGGTGCTCGCCGCGGTCAGGGTGCGGGCCCCGCTGGGCATGGGGAACGGGCGATCCGAGCGGGCGACCACGACATCCTGGCCGCCGGCCCGCACGCGGCTGAACTCCATTCGCTGGCCGGCGGCGCTGGGCTCGACCGTTGGCGCGGAGCCGGGCGCCGACCGGGCGGCGAGGACGACGGCGGCCACCGCCGCCGGGTCGCGCTCGCCGTGACGTCCGGGCACGGTCACGGCCAGGGC
>CAXMLU010000723.1:0-1689 GCA_964194255.1 uncultured bacterium | reverse complement strand
CGGCGGGTCCGGCTCACCGTGCCGGCTCGCGCCTCCGTGACGGCGACCACCCTGCTCCGCCCCCGGCGGCGGGGCCGGTTCGAACCGAGCGAGGTGGTGCTGCGCACCGAGGGCCCGCTCGGTTTGCTGGCCAGGCAAGGCCGGCGGGTGATCCCGGGACTCATCCGGGTGTACCCGCCCTTTCGGTCCAAGAAGGAGGCCGAGCTGCGGATCGACCGGGCTCGCATCCTCGAAGTCGGGCTGCGATCTGTCAAAGGCCGGGGCGGCGGAACCGAGTTCGAGCAGCTCCGTGAGTATTCGGTCGACGACGAGTTTCGCCGCATGGACTGGGCGGCGACGGCCCGCGCCGGTAAGCCCATCGTTCGTACCTACCGAGCCGAACGCAACCAGACGGTAATCATCCTGCTCGACAACGGCCGGGTGATGGCCGGTCGGGTCGAAGGCGTGCCACGGGTCGAGCACGCCATGGACGCCGTCATGATGCTGACGGCGGTCGCCACCCGGTTAGGCGACCGCGTCGGCCTCGTCGCGTTCGACCGGACGGTGCGCGCCGTGGTTTCGCCGGGTCAGGGTCGGGGACAGTTCGGCCGCGTGAGTGAGGCCATGTACCAGCTGGAGCCCGAGCTGGCCGAAAGCGACTACCGGGGCGCCTTCACCGAGACCCTCGGCCGTTTTCGCCGGCGAGCCCTGCTCGTGGTCCTCACCGAGCTGGCCGAGCAGGCCATGACGGAGACGCTCCTCCCCGCCCTACCGATGATCGTGCGCAGTCACCTCGTCGTGGTGGGGGCGGTCCGGGATCCCGACGTGGCCCGCTGGGGCGCGGCCGTGCCCGCCGAGGCGGCCACGTCGTACCGCAAGGTGGCGGCGCTCTCGGCTCTCGAGGAACGCCGCCTCCTCGTGGGCCGCCTACGCAGCCTCGGCGCCACCGTCGTCGACGCCACGCCGGGCCGGCTCGCCCCCGAGCTCGCCGACGCCTACTTGCGGGTCAAAGCGACGGGACGTCTCTGAAGTGACCCAACGACGCTCGGCTTCGCCGATAGTGCCGGTGAAGCCATCGGCCGCCGCCGCCCTTCCGCACACGAAGACATAGGTCAAGAAGCTGGCCTCGACGACCACGCCGATCCCGACCCGAAGCCAGGTAGCGAGAGCAGAGCCGGTCACGAACCCTTCGATGATCCCGGCGGCAAGAAGGGTGAACACCGTGCCGAAGACGACGACGACCGCCCGACGACCTTCGTCAGCCAGGGCCGTCAAACGCGGGCGGTCACCGGGATCGATGATCGCCCAGCCGAGTCGCAAGCCGGCCGCACCGGCGATCACCACGGACGTGAGCTCAATGAGACCGTGAGGCAAGATCAGCCCCCAAAACTTGGGTGACTGACCGGCGGCGGCAAAGAGCCCGGCGGCGTAGCCGAGATTCAGCCCGTTGCTCACCAGGAGATACGCGGTCACGACGCAACCGAGGATGCCGGCGGCAAAGGCCACGATGGCGACGCGGACGTTGTTGGTGTACACGGTCGTAGCGAATGCGGCCGCCGGTTCGGATCGGTAGTAGTTGCTGAAGTCGTGGTTTACATACGCCTCGCGCACGGCGGCCGGCGCGGACGCCTCGATAGCGCGGGGCGAGTGGGCCAGCCACACTCCTACCGCGAGGGCGGGCACGAAGGTGAGTACCGCACTCACCAGTAC
>CAXMLU010000722.1:0-6083 GCA_964194255.1 uncultured bacterium | reverse complement strand
GGCGTGCCGGCAGCTGGCGGAGTGGCTCGAGAGCAACGGTGAACGCGGCCGGACCGGGTTCAACATGGCCGTGAACGTCTCCGCCGCCGAGCTGGCCAACCCCGACTTCGTCGAGTTCGTGCAGCAGGTGCTGGCTGATCACGGCCTCGCCACCAACCGGCTCTGCCTGGAGGTGACCGAGCAGGCCGCCACCATTGCCACCAGCGCGGTCGGTGAAGCGCTCGCCGCCCTTCGGTCCGTCGGCGTCAGCTTGGCGATCGATGACTTCGGCACTGGGTATTCGTCGCTCAGTCACATCCGCACGCTGCCCGTCGACGTGGTGAAGATCGACCGGATGTTTGTGCAGGGTCTGGGTCGCGATGCGGCTGACGAGAGCGTGGTTGCCGCCGTCGCCCAGCTCGCCACCCAGCTCGGTATGACCGTCATGGCCGAGGGCATCGAGACGGTGGAACAGCGGGACCGGAGTCGCGAGCTCGGCTGCCAGTTCGGCCAGGGCTACCTGTTCGGCGTACCGGCGCCGGCCTCGGAGATCACTGTGCCGTTCCCCGCCACCGCCGAATAGTCAGTCTTCGGCCACTCCGTTCGGCGCGACCTCTTCCTCCGCCGCCGCCAGGCCGGCTGACTCCGGTTCGGGCGTGCTCTCCCGCTGCCGGCCAGTCACGACGAAGGCGGTGGCGACGATGAAGACGGCTGCGCTGACCCAATCGTTGATCCGCAGACCAGCGATCCGGTGGGCTTGATCGATGCGCAGCCACTCCGTGAAGAACCGGCCGAAGGTGTAGGCCGCGACATACACGGCGAAGAGCCGGCCGGAGCGAAGCTTCATGCGGCGCTCGGCCACCAGAACCACCGCCACGACCGCCAGATCCCAGAGGCTCTCGTAGAGGAAAGTCGGATGGAACGTCGAGAAGCGCTCGTATCCGCCCGGACGGTGGGCCAGGTCGATTCGGAGTCCCCATGGTAGAGAGGTGGGCCGGCCGAACAGCTCCTGGTTGAAGTAGTTCCCCAACCGCCCGATGCCCTGGGCAAGAGGCAGGGCGGGCGCGACCACCTCGAGCAGGGTGGCCAGCGGATAGCCACGTCGCCGGGCCACCCAGAGGCCGGTCAGCACGCCTCCGGCGATACCGCCCCAGATACCGAGACCGCCGCCCCAGATCTTCAGCACCCCGACCGGGTCGTGGGTGTACAGCTGATAGTCGGTGATGACGTGGTAGATGCGCGCCCCGACGAGACCGCCGGGAACGGCCCAGGCCGCCAGCGACGCGATCGCGCCCGGCTCGCCTCCTCGCGCCACCCACCGCTTGTTGGCCAACCACACCGCGGCCAGCACGCCCCCGGCGGTGCAGAACCCATACGCGTGGATGGCGAGCGGACCGATGTGGATCTGGCCGGAGGACGGGCTCGGGATCGAGGCGACGATGGAACGGGTCATCGGGAGCAAACCCCAAGTCTACGACCCACCCTTCTGTCCGCCACATCGGCCAGACTCGGGCCGTGGCGATGGCGGAGGGGGCTCCAGTTCACCGAGGACGGTGGGGGCTCCCGGCCGAGGTGGCCATCGTGTTGTTGGTCACCGCCTTCGTCGCTGTTCTGACCACCTGGCCGCTGGCCGCCCACCTGAACCACGCCGCGGACGATCCGTTCGATCCGCGGTTCCAGGCATGGACCATCGACTGGGTGCAGCACGCCATCGCTCATCCCGCCCATCTCTACGACGCCAATATCTTCAGTCCCGACAGGGCGACACTCGCGTACTCGGACTCGCTAATCGGTGTCGCGGTCCTCGTGTTGCCGCTGCGCTGGTTTGGCATGACACCGATCGGCGTACTCAACGTTGCTGTGTTGTTGGGCTTCACTCTGTCGGCGGCCGCCGCGTATGCGTTCGGCAAGGTGGTCACGAGGTCGGTCGTCGCCGCCTGTGTCACCGGCGCCGCGTTCGCCTTCGGTGAGTTCGGGACCTATGAGTCGGCCCACGTTCAGACCGTGTTTCGCCCTGGGGTGGCTCTCGCGGCTACAGCCGCGTGGATACTTGCCGACCGGGCGGAGTCGCATCGTCGGCTGTGGACGCCGACCGTCGCCGTGGTGGTGATCGCCGCTTGGCAGTGCTCCATGTCGTTTTATACGGGGGCGTTCACCCTCGCCGCCGCCATCGTGGTGCTGGCGGTTCGCTCGCGAAGCCTGGATCGAAGGGGCGTGGTGGCCGCCGTCGTCGCGGTCGGCGGGGCGGGGGCGGGGGCCCTGCTGCTGGCTCTGCCCTATCTGGGCCGTCACGCCGCCATCCCCGGATTTCATTGGACGATCGCCGACCTGCGACTCGAGGGGGCCGACTTCCTGCACGTCGACTCTCGCGTTGCCCTATGGGGCGGTGCGCTCGGCCGGGGCCGGCCATGGCCACAGTTCCCACCGCCGCTTTTCCCTGGACTGACGTTGATCGGGTTGGGCCTGGCCGGCGCCGTCACCGGGTGGCGGGACGGCGGGCGGCGACGCCGCGTCGTGATCACCGGTCTGGTCCTGCTGGTGGTGGGGGCGACCGCCGCCCTCGGCACATCCGATTCGGGGTGGCGGCAGTACGCGCCCTACCGCCTCGTCTTCGAGTTCATGCCGGGTGGACAGGCGCTGCGGGCCACCTTCCGGGCCTGGATGCTCGGCCTGCTCGGCCTCGGCCTGCTGGCCGGCATCGGGGCCGATGCCGCCGTTAGCCGGCTGCGATCCGTACTTCGACCCGCCTTGGCCACCGCTCTGGTGGCGCTAGTGGCCGTGGGCGGCGTGGTCGCTGAGGGATACCGGCACCGATCCCACCTGGCCCCAGTCGGGGTCCAACCGGTCGACGTGGCCCTCGCTCGGCTGCCAGGCCGGGGAGGCGTGCTCTACCTGCCGGTGGGCGGAGGCGGCCCGGCGTACCTCTCCATCCTGGCCGAGGCCGACGTGGTGTACCGCACCACCGCCCACCGCCGGCCCACCCCCAACGGCTACTCCGGGTACTTTCCGGACTCCTATTTCCGGATGACCCAGATCGTCCGCTCCCTGCCAGGGCAGCCGGGACTGAAGTACCTGCAATCGATAGGCACCCGCTATGTCGTGGTCCCGCCCGTCCCTCCCGACAGCCCGTGGGTATCTCTGATGACCCCCGACACCGCCGCCCCCCTGAGACTGGTCGGCCGCTACGGATCCGACCTGCTGTACGAACTCCCGCCGACGTAGCGGGGCCGGCTGGGGTGGGGCTTGTCCCGAACAGCCATGATCCGCCGGCTGGGTCCCACCGCAGCCGGCGGGCGATGAGGGCTTGCCCGAAGAGCGATGAGATCGTGGCAGCATCTTCGTGACCCGATGAGGGGGACCGTGCGTCGTACTGCTTATCTGCCCGCGCTCGATGGGCTCCGCGCCTTTGCTGTGGCGGCGGTCGTCGCCTACCACTTGGTCCTGCCATGGTCCAAGGGCGGATACCTCGGCGTCGACGTGTTTTTCGTCCTGTCGGGGTTCTTGATCACGGGGATCCTGGCGGCCGAACTGGACGCCGGCGGGCTCAACCTCCGCGCCTTCTACGCCCGACGGGCCCGACGGTTGCTCCCCGCCCTCTACGTGATGCTCGCCGTCGTGGTGGCCTGGGTCCTCTGGGCGGGCGCCTCGAGCGTCGATCGGATCGGGCTGCGTGGCGACGTCGTGGCCGCCCTTGGCTATGTAGCCAACTGGCGCTTCGTCCTGTCGAACCACGGGTATTTTGCCCAATTCGCCCTGCCCAGCCCGCTCCGCCACACGTGGAGCCTGGCCATCGAGGAGCAGTTCTACCTGTTCTGGCCCGTGTTGCTCCTCGGGATCTGGCGGCTGGCACGAGGGCGGCGGGCGATCGTGCTGGCGATGGTGGTGGCGCTCGGCGCGGCCTCGGCGCTGGCCATGGCATTGCTGGTGCACCCGGGTGTCGACCCGTCGCGCGTCTATTACGGCACCGACACGAGGGCCTTCGAACTGCTCACCGGCGCCGCCTTGGGGCTAATCCTGCGGCGACGGGAGAGCGGTTCCTTCCCCGGGGGGAAGGTGCTGCGGTGGGCGGCGACGGCCGCATTCGCCGCCCTGGTGGCGTTGTGCGTGGCGGTTCCCGATACGGCGCGCTGGATGTACCACGGGGGCTTTCTGCTGGCCTGCCTGCTGACGGCCGTCGTCGTGGCCGGCATGGTCGGTCCCCAGTCGGGTTGGCTCGGAACGATCCTTTCACGGCCGCCGCTGCGGTGGCTTGGCCGAGTGTCCTACGGGATCTACCTGTGGCACTGGCCGATTATCGATCTGATCACGCACGACCGCACCGGGCTGGGCCGGCCCGCGCTTCCGCTCCTCCAGGTGGCTTTGACGCTCGGCCTGACCAGCGCTTCGTATTACCTGATCGAACAACCCGTTCGCCTGGGGATCCTGCGCGGCAGCTGGACATGGGCCGCACCCGCCGCGTCCGTCGCTGCGGTTATGGCGCTCGTCACGGGCTTGGCCGCGCCCGCGTCAGCCAGCTCCGCTCGGGTCCAGCTGGCCCTGGCCGGTCCGAAGCCAGCTGCTTCGGGCGGATGGCCGGGCAGCCATTCCGGCGGGCTCCCGCCGGCCACGATTCCGTCGGCCACGGCGCCTGAGGCGGTCGCCGCCATCGCTGCGGCCGAGCGAGCCCGGCTGGGCCTCTCCGGGCTCCGGACACCGGCGGCCGGCGACCCGCTCCGGGTGCTCATCCTCGGTGACTCCGTCATGTTCGATGCCTCGCTCGGCATACAGGCCGCACTTGAGGCGACAGGGGTCGTCAAGGTGGACATCCACGCCGTGTTCGGACTCGGCCTGACCCAGGCGAGCTACAACTGGCCGAAGTTGTGGACCGACTGGGTTACCCAGGTGAACCCCGACCTGGTCCTCGTCCTGGTTGGAGGTTGGGACTCCAACAACGTCCTCAGTCACGGGTCCGCCTGGTACTCCACCCTGGTCGAGCGGGCCGATGCGGTCCTCACCGCCCACGGAGCCCGGGTGGTCTGGCTCGAGTACCCCCAGAACCGGCCGCCAGACATCCCGGGTGTCCATCAGTCGGATGAAGCAACGAACGAGGCGGGTCGCAAGCTGGTTAACGCCGTCCTTGCCCAATCCGCGGCCACCTCACCGGGCACCGTGGGGTTCCTTGCCACCGGCCCGACCCTGGAGGAAAACGGACGGTATTCCGCCTTTCTCCCCGCTCCGGACGGGACGCTGGAACGCATCCGTAAGAAGGACAACGTCCACTTCTGCCCCGCCGGTGCCCAGCGCGTCGGGGCACTCGTCGAAGAGGCGTTGGCGCCCGTCGCCTCACTGCCCGCGCCAAATCCGAGCTGGGTGAGCGGAGCCTGGCGGCAGGACGGTCGCTATAACCGTCCTCCAGGCACGTGTGGCTGACGGAACCTCGGGGTGATCAGCTTTGCGGCTGCGGCAGCGGCAGCTGGCGGGGATCCGGCGAGTCCTCGGCCCCTTACGGTGGGAGGGAGCGATCAGGCCAGGGTAAAAGGAGTCACCACGTCGCTGCTTACGCGGGAGGGGTGGCGTCCGCTTCCGCCGGCGACGCCTCGATGTGCAGCAGCCGATCCAGGCCGCTCACCTTCACGACGCGGACGACCTTGACACTTGGCGAACGGAGCCGCAGCTGCCGTCCTTCCTTGGCCAGCCGGTTGTGGGCGGATACCAGGACCCCCAGGCCGGTCGAGTCCATGAACGTCACCGCCGCTACGTCAACGATCACCGGCGCTTGGCCATCGTCGATGGCCGTCGTCACCGCGTCACCCAAATAGGATGCGGAGGCCAGGTCGATTTCCCCAGAAACGACAATTACCGCTCCGGCGTCACCACCGGCGACGGTGATGCCGAACAGCGGAACCGGATCAGCCTCGAGCGCCAACGTCACCACTCCTTCATGAGCCGACGGTGGTCCTGGGTTCTCAAGATCCGATCTATACAGATTACTTACAACGTTCAACAGGCTTTCGGCAAGGGGTGTATCGCCCGATTCGTCCGACAGCTACCCTCGACGCCAACGAGACGCTTTGTAACAAATGCCAAAGTTCGGTGGGCAGCATGCCGATGCTCGGTGTAATGGC
>CAXMLU010000721.1:0-3274 GCA_964194255.1 uncultured bacterium | reverse complement strand
ATGAAACGGCGTGCCTCGGCCGGTCGTGCCTGCCCTCCCGTTGTCCATCTTCTCTTTCCTGGGGCCGATCTGTGACGCGGCCCTTCGCCGTGGAGTGCTGCATCCACCTGTAGATACGCACTCATCGGCAGGCCCGGAGCCCATTCAACTGGTCCGAACGACTCATTGTGCGCTCGAACTCCAAATTCCCGGCTGGTCAGGTTTGAGCCATTGCCGCGTGGTGCCGATAGAAGCCATGCGCCACCACTGGCGTCGGACCAACAACGGTCTTAACGAGCGAGGTAAGTGTGGCTTCTCGACGGGTCCTCATCCTGGTAGCTGCGGTGGTCATTGCGGCGGTAGCCGGCTTTGGCGCGTTCAACTACCTCTCAACAGTCCAGGACCGCGCCAACAAGCAGGCGGTGCTGGTCAAGGTTTACGTCGTCAAAAAGGACATCCCCAAGGCCACCCCGGGTGACCAAGCGGTGTCCGGAGACTTCGTCAAGGTCGACAAGATCCAGGAGAAATTCCGGCCTACCACGGCCATCACGGACCTCGCCACTATTAAGGGCAAGGTGGCGCTGACCACGCTGTCCGCCAACCAGGTGCTGGTCGACGGCCAGTTTGTCGAGCCCAGGGTGGCGCAGCTCACCAACTCGCAGCGCATTACCAAGAACCGGGTTGCCGTCACCATCACCATCGACAGTGTGCGGGGCGTAGCAGGACTGCTGGTCCCCGGCGACAAGGTCGACCTGATGGTCATCAATCCGACGGACTCGAAGTACAGCCTCCTGTACCAGAACGCCCAGATTCTCTTCATCGGCAGCCAAGCGGCGCCGCAACCGGGCGAGACCCAGGCCGCCGCCAACCCCGGCAGCAACCTGATCACCTTCGACGTGCCGCCGGTGGCCGCCGCCAAGATCGCCTTCGTCTCCTCCCACCCGGAGTACCAGCTCTACATGACCTTGGTACCGCCCGACAATGCGCCGGCCGAGGTGCCCGCGGTTGGAAAAGACGATCTCTTCCTGCCCGATGCTCCGGTTGCGGCCTGCTCGTCCGGCAAGCTCTGCACCCCGTACGACAGGGAAGCCAAGAAGTGAGCAGGCCGACCCCCCTCTACGAGTTGAAGGACGCAGGGTGCTGAACACCGATCCCATGACCAAGAACATCGCCACGGTGGTGGTGGACGAAGATCCCGAGCGGCGGGCGTACCTGGCTGACCAGCTCGGCGCCTCCACCCGCGCGACCTTCGCCACCATCGAGGCCCTCGAAGATCAGTTGGCTCCGGGTGAACCGGTGCTGGTGGTCATCGGACCCTCTTACGGCGACTCTGTTGGACTGGCGCGGGTGGAGCGCTTCCTCCGGGAGTACCGGCAGGCAGCGACCGTGCTGGTCGTCGAGAACCTCTCCACCGAGAACTTGCAGCAGGCGCTGCGGGCCGGTGTCAGGGACGTCGTCGCCAACCGTGACGATGCTCAGCTCCGCGACGCCGTGGGCCGGGTGTCGGACAGCTTCGCCGTTCGGACACCTGTTGCTGCTCCCCCCGTCGAGGTCCCGGCCGGGCCTGGTGGCCACGTAATCACGGTGTTCTCGACCAAGGGCGGTGCCGGCAAGTCCGTCGTCGCATCGAATCTGGCCTTGGTGCTGGCCCGCGGTGCCACCAAGCCCGTCGTGTTAGTGGACGCCGATCTGCAGTTCGGCGACCTGGCCGTCATGCTGAAACTCACGCCTCAGCACACCATCGTCGACGCGGTCAGCAACATCCACCGCCTCGATACGCAGCTGCTGCAGAGCCTCCTGGTCAAACATTCAAGCGGTCTGAAAGTCCTCTGCGCCCCGCTGGAACCCGCCTTTGCCGACCAGGTCAGTGCCGCCAATCTGGCGCGGGTGGTGCACCTCCTGCGCGACTTTTGCAGCTACGTGGTCATTGATACTCCGGCGCAGTTCAACGAGGTCGTGTTGGCCATGCTCGAAGAGAGCGACCACATCGTGATGGTGGCCGGCATGGACATCCCCAATATCAAGAATGTGAAGCTCGGGCTGCAGACTCTCCGGCTCCTCAACATTCCCGTCACCAAGCTCAAGCTGGTGCTCAACCGGGCGAACTCCAAGGTTCGCCTGGACGTCGGTGAGGTTGAGCGGACCTTGGGCATCAAGGCCGACTGCCTCGTCCCGAGCGACATCGTGGTCCCACAGTCTGTGAACAAGGGCGTTCCGGCGGTCATCGACGCGCCTCGTTCGAAGGTCGCTAAGAGCTTTGAGCAGCTGGCCAGCTTGTTTACGACAGAAGCAGCCAAGTCGTCACGTTCGTGACCCGGCATTCGGCCTAGGGAGAGATCATGTCGCTATACAAGCGGTTACAGGAGGTTCAGACGGGGAACGGCAGCGGCCCAGCCGGTAGCCGGCGCGACCCCGTGCTCAACGAGCTCCGCCAGAAGATCCACCACCATCTCATCGAAGAGCTCGGCCCTGTCCTCTACGACCGGCGTCTCTCGGAAGATGAGCTGCGTCGGCGCGTACAAGAGCAGTTGCAGGCCGCCCTGTTGAAGGCCAATGCGCCCCTGTCCGCTACGGACAAGGCGCAGTTGTTGCAGGACGTCTCGGACGACGTCCTGGGCTACGGCCCCATCGACCGATTCCTCAAGGACGTCGAAGTGTCCGAGGTCATGGTCAACGGACCCGAGAGCATCTATCTCGAGCGGGCCGGCAAGCTTGTGAAGACTGACGTGACGTTTGTGGACGAGACGCACCTTCGTCGGATCATCGACAAGATCGTCGGCCAGGTCGGGCGGCGCATCGACGAGGCGACCCCCATGGTTGACGCTCGGCTGCCCGACGGCTCCCGCGTCAATGCCGTCATCCATCCCCTTGCCATCGGTGGTCCCTTTCTCACCATCCGAAAGTTCGCCGCCGAAGCCCTGCAGGTCGAAGATCTCATCTCCTACGGGACGCTCAACCCGCAGACGGCCCGGTTTCTCGAGGCGTGTGTGGTCGGCCGCCTCAACGTGATCGTCTCCGGCGGAACGGGCACCGGCAAGACGACCACGCTCAACGTCCTGTCCGGCTTCATTCCGACCGACGAGCGCATCGTCACGGTCGAGGATGCCAAGGAGCTCCAGATGCACCAGGACCATGTCCTGGCCCTGGAAGCCCGGCCCCGGAACATCGAGGGCAAAGGCGAGGTCGCCATTCGCGATTTGGTCAGAAACGCACTCCGTATGCGCCCCGATCGCATCGTGGTTGGCGAGTGCCGAGGCGGAGAAGCCCTCGACATGCTCCAGGCCATGAACACCGG
>CAXMLU010000720.1:0-5647 GCA_964194255.1 uncultured bacterium | reverse complement strand
GCGGCGGGAGCGGCGGTTTGTGCTCGACGCCATCGCGCTTCCGGATATAGCCACCAAGATGGCCGGCCGCCACGTCCTGGTCGTGGTCAGGGGGAGCGAGTACCGGCGTGATCTCCAGGCGCTACGTCACTACATCCGGGAGATGAAGCCGGTCCTGGTCGCGGTCGATGGTGGGGCTGACGACCTCCTCGGCATGCGGCTCAAGCCGGACCTGATCATCGGGGACTTCGACTCGTGCTCGGAAGGCGCGCTTCGCTGCGGCGCCGAGTTGGTCGTGCACGCCTACCCAGGCGGGCGGGCGCCCGGCGCCGCCCGACTCGACGCCCACGCCCTGACCTACCAGACCTTCGAGGCGCCCGGCACCAGCGAGGACATCGCCATGCTGCTGGCCTTCGAGCGAGGTGCCGAGCTCATCGTGGCCGTGGGTTCTCATGCTTCCATGATCGAGTTCTTGGAAAAGGGACGGGCCGGGATGGCGTCCACCTTCCTTGTGCGGCTCAAGGTGGGCCCCATCCTCATGGATGCCAAAGGGATGAGCCGGCTTTACCAGAGCCGGGTCCGCAAGCGCGATCTGGCCTATCTGATCGGAGCGGTGATCGTCTGCGCGATCGTCATGGTGATCGTCTTCCCCCCGTTGCGGGTGTTCATCCGCGGCTACTGGTTCTCGATCCGCGATGCGTGGCACCAGCTGCTGCACTAATGGTCAACTTCCGCTTCCATCTCGTCTCAATCACCGCCGTGTTCCTCGCCCTTGCCCTGGGCATCGTCATGGGCGCGACGGTCATCGACCGCCAGACCGTCGACCTGCTCAATGCCCGACTGAAGGGGGTGGAGAGCCGACTCACGAACACCGACAGCGACAACCGCCAACTCCATCAGCAGGTGGACGCCCTGACCAAGAACGCCAAGGACGCCGCCCGTCTGGCCGTGTCCGGCCGGCTCGACGCGGTTCCGGTCCTGATCGTGGCCATGCGAGGGATCAACGCCGATCCGGTAAACGAGCTGCGCAAGTCCCTGACCGATGCGGGCGCCGTGCAGGAGGGAGTGGTGTGGTTATCCGGAAAGTTCAAGCTCGATCAGCCGGCCGACCAGGCCACCATGTCGCGGATTGTCACCAGCTGCCCAGGTGTCGGGGCTCCCGACGAACTGCGGACCTGCGCGCTGAGTGGACTGGCGACGGGATGGATGCAACCGGCACCAACTGACGTGGCCACGCTGGCCACTCAGCTCAAGAACGCCGGATTCCTGACCTATGACCCCCCGACGGGGGGAGCGGTGACGCTTGACGCCGTGCCCTTACACAACACGCGGGTGATCGTCGTCTCCTCGTCGGATGTCCTCCCGGACGCGCCCAACACCCAGGTCGCCATTCCGTTCACTTCGATGCTGGCCAAAGCGGCTACCGTGCCCCGGGTCGTCGCCGCGGACATCGGCAAGGACGCCACGAAGGATCTGCCGGCCGCCCGGGACGCCTTCGTGGGTCCCCTCCGTAGTTCCTCCGATACGTCCGCGCGCATTTCGACGGTGAACAATCTCGATGACGTGATCGGCTACGGCCGGGTGGCGACCATCTGGGCGCTGGCCGAGCTCGACGGCACCAGGACCGGAACCAAGAACCGCGTTGGACACTACGGGGTGGGACCGGGCACCGATCGGTTCCTCCCGGACCTGCCGAGCTGAGCGGGCAGAGGTATGGCGGCCGGTCAGCAGCCGCTGCTCCGTTCGACGGCGGTGATCACGGCGTGGAACGCAGTGTCGCGCGTCACCGGCTTCGTGCGCGTGCTCGCCATCGGCGCCGCCCTCGGCGCCACCTTCGCCGGCAACACGTTCCAGTCGTCCAACCTGGTCTCGAATATCGCCTTCGACCTCCTGGCCGCCGGCCTGCTGTCCGCCCCTCTGGTTCCGTCGTTCGTTCGCTTGCTCGATACCGGCCGGCAGGGCGATGTCGACGCGCTGGCCGGCACCCTGCTCACGCTCTGTCTCGGTGTCCTCGGCTCATTGACCCTGGTTGGCATCGTGGCCGCTCCACTCATCATGCGGCTCCTGACCGTCGGGGTCGCCGACCCGCTGATACGGCACCAGGAGATCCGGCTCGGGACATTCTTTCTTTGGTTCTTTCTCCCGCAGATGGTCATCTACGGCGTCGGCACCGTGTCGTCGGCCCTGCTCAATGCCAGTCACCATTTCGCCGCCGCGGCCGCCGCACCGGTCGCCAACAACGTGGTGGTGATCGCCACGATGGTCGGCTTCGTGGTGTGGCGAGGATCCGGTGTCCCCGGGTTGGTGCTTCCGCTCGGCCCACGCTTGCTGTTGGCCGTTGGCACGACCGCAGGCGTCGCGGCCATGGCCGCCGTTCCCCTCGTCGCCGCCCATCGGGCCGGGCTCCCGCTGCGGCCGCGCTGGCGGCCGGCTTCCGCCGAGCTGCGCACGGTCGGGCGGGTCGGCGCGTGGGGGGCGGTGTTCCTCGGGGCCAACCAGCTCCTCCTGGCCGTCACGCTCGTGCTGGCCAACCGGGTGCCAGGCGGCGTGGTGGCGTATCAGATCGCGTTCACGTTCTTCCTGCTTCCCCACGGCCTGCTCGCTCACCCCCTTTTCACCGCTCTCTATCCGCGCCTCGCCGCTGACGCCGCCGCCGGCCGCTGGCAGGAGTTCCGATCCCAGACCGACGCCGGTGTTCGTGTCACGCTGCTGCTCGTGCTTCCCGCTGCTGCCGCCCTCGCCGCCGTTGGCCAGCCGGTCCTTCGCCTCATCCGGGTAGGTGCGTTCAACCGAGCCGGAGCCCAGCTCACCGGCCGGGTCCTGGCCGGGTACGCCCTCGGGCTGGGTGGCTACGCCGTGCTCCTGCTCTTGGTGCGGGCGGCCACCGCCGCCGACCGGGCCAGCCTGGGCGCCACCGTCGGAGCCGCGGTCGCAGTCGGCGGATCGGCGCTCATGGTCGCGGCCGCCCACTTCTTCTCGGGCGGCGACCGTGTGGTCGCCGTCGGCGTCGCCTTCTCTGTGGCCATGACCTTCGGCGCTATCGCTCTCCATCGCCTCCTGGACCGCGCCGTGCCCCAGGCCGGTCGGCCGCGGCCCATTGGCGGTGAAGCGGCGTTCGCGGCCGGCCTCTGCGCCGCGGCCGGACTGGCCGGATGGGCCGCCGCTTCGGTCGTCGGCCATGTCGGCCATGGCGGGCGGCTGGCGGCGGCGCTCGCCGTCGCCGCCGGCGGAGCACTCACCGGCGGCGTCGTATTGGCGGGCTACCGCCTGGGCAACGTGCGGGTCCGTCCGGCCGGCGGGGGACTCGGCGGGGGATGAGGTGATCACGGTGGCCCTCGTCCCGGCCCGAGATGGGGGAGCGACGGTCGGTGCGACCGTTGTGGCCCTGAGTGAGATGGCCGGCGTGGACCGGGTCGTGGTCGTGGACGACGGATCGACCGATGACACGGCGGCGGTCGCATCCGCGGTGGGGGCATCGGTGGTCCGGCTGGCGGCCAACGTGGGCAAGGCGGGCGCGGTGGCGGCCGGCGTGCAGGCCGTTCCCGAGGCCGACCTGTATCTCCTGATCGACGCGGACACGGGCGGGTCGGCGGCGAGGGCTGCGCCCTTGCTGGTCCCCCTGGTTTCCGGACAAGCCGACCTGGCCATCGGCGTCCTGCCGGCCGGGGTCACGGGGGGTGCCGGCCTCGTGCGGCGATTGGCCGGTTGGGGTATCCGGCGGGCCTGCGGGTTCGAGGCGAGAGCCCCGCTGTCGGGCCAGCGAGCGGTGCGCGGCGAGCTGCTGCGCTCCCTTACGCTCGCCGCACGATTCGGGTTGGAGACGGCCATGACCATTGACGCCGTCCGGGCAGGAGCGAGGGTGGTCGAGATCGACGTGGACATGCGGCATCGGGCGACCGGCCGGTCACTTCGGGGCCTGCTCCACCGGGCCGGGCAGGGAATCGACATCGCGCGCGCCCTGCGCCCGCGGCTGGCGTCCGGGCCGACGGCCCGCACCCGGCCCGCAGCCGGGCCCTCGTCTGGGCCAGCGGCCCGATGAGGATTCTCATCGGCGTGCCGGCCGGCTTCCTCGCTGCCCGGCTGGCGTGGGTCCTGCTGCGACCCGGCTTCGAGCAGGTGGTGTTCTTGCGGGAAAACATCCGTGGCCGGCTCGTTCCCACCGGGGTCGGCATCATCCTGCCGGTGTCACTGGTGACGGTCGAGGCGGGGCGGCTGATCGCCGGCCGGGCCGGCCTAGGAGGCACGAAGGGCTTTGCCCCCTCCGCTCGTCCGGCCACCCTCATGGTCGCCCTCGGCATGGCCATGCTCGGCCTGTTCGACGACCTCGGCGGAGGGACGTCACCGGGGGGATTCGCCGGGCACCTCGGCTCCCTGCGCCGAGGGCGGCTATCCACCGGAGGGCTGAAATTGCTCGGCGGGGCGGCCGTGTCGGTCATCGCGGTCGGCACGGCCGGGGCCGGATCGCTGCCCGGGCTCTTGGCCGACGCCGCCCTCGTCGCCTTGGCCGCGAACTTGGCCAACTTGTTGGACCGGGCGCCGGGGCGGGCGGTGAAGGTGACCACGGTGGCGTTCATTCTGTTGGCCGCCCTGGCCGGGACCCGTGCCCGCCTGGTACCAGCGTCAGTGGTGGCCGGGGCGGCCGTGGCGCTCCTGCTCGACGACCTCCACGAGCACCTCATGCTGGGCGACGCCGGAGCCAACGTGCTCGGCGGCGTCCTCGGTCTGGGCGTGGTGCTGAGCTGCTCGACGTCGACGCGCCTGGCCGTGCTGGCCGTGCTGGCCGTGCTCAACGTGGTCGCCGAGAGGGTGTCCTTCAGCGCCGTCATCGACCGCGTTGGTGTTCTGCGGGCGCTGGACCACGTCGGCCGCCGTAAAACCCACCCGGCCAGCGAGGAGGGCCAGCCCGACGAGTGATCGCTGGGCCCGGCCGAACCGGGTCTCGGCCATACCGATCGGGGACACCTGGCGAACTGGGTGGCGATTGTGGCTGCGACCTCAACCGGTCCGGCGACAGTCGTGGCGCCCGCCCGAACTGGTAGGCGAATCGGGCCGTCCCTAGGCCTTATTTCGCAACGGCCTGTGGCACGTGCCAATTTGCGACCAGTTCGGGGCGGCCTCCCGAACCGCTACGCGACCGTGGCCCTCGAGCTCTGGAGCGCACGAATCGCCACCCAGTTCGCCCCGATGTGGGCCTGCTGGGGTGGGACCCAGGCGGCCAAATGAACACAGATGCGCGACAACGGAGTCACCCTGCGGTACGTTGGTTCGGCCGCCTACGGCCACCTGCGCAATGAGGAGGACCGAATCTTGGCGAAGCACATCTTCGTCACCGGCGGTGTGTCGAGTTCACTCGGAAAGGGGCTCACCGCCTCTTCGCTCGGCCGGTTGTTGAAGAGCAGGGGCCTTCGGGTCACCATGCAAAAGCTCGATCCGTACATCAATATCGACCCCGGCACGATGAACCCGTTCGAGCATGGCGAGGTGTTCGTCACCGACGATGGCGGTGAAACCGACCTCGATCTCGGGCACTACGAGCGGTTCATCGACGAGAGCCTCCACCGCGACTCCAATGCCACGACCGGCTCGATCTACCAGTCCGTCATCGCCAAGGAACGTAGAGGCGACTACCTCGGCAAGACGGTCCAGGTCATCCCCCACATCACCAACG
>CAXMLU010000719.1:0-6612 GCA_964194255.1 uncultured bacterium | reverse complement strand
ATACAGGGCGAGTGGTGCCACAGCGGCGACCGGCCCGAGGCGATAGCGGAGGGCGACCACCGCCAGGATTGCCAGCCAGGCCCCCAGCAAGTAGCTGCCCGCGTCACCCAGGAACATCCGCGCACGAGGGAAGTTGAACGGGAGAAAGCCAGCCGCGGCACCGGCGACGACCAGTCCTCCGTCGACAAGGATTGGGTAGCGACCACGGCCCAACCAGGCGTAGAAGAGGCCGGCGACAATCGCCTCGACGGCAGAGATCCCATTGACGCCATCCATGAAGTTGAACGCGTTGACGAAAGCGACCAACCAGGCAACGCCGACGACGGCAGCGACGCCGGCGGCAATCGGATCGAGGCCAGCTCCGGCCAGCAGCAGGGGGGCGGACAGCACGCCGATGGTCAAATGCAGGGTGAAGCGAGAACCGACCGGGATACCCCGAATGTCCTCGACGATGCCAACGACACACATCGCCGTGGCTGCCAACAGCAGGACGGCGCGCAGGTGCCATGCTCCTCGGCCCAACGCGCCGGCGCTCAGCGCGGCTATGGCTACGGCCGCTCCTCCCCCGCGTGGCGTGGGCTCGCTGTGCGAGGACCGAGCATCGGGGATGTCGACGACGTGGTGGCGCCTGAGTACCCGCAGGACGAGCGGACAAAGGGCGATCGCGCCCGCAAAGGCGGCGGCGGCGGGAAGATGGAAGGACATTCGCCTCCTTCCGTCCCCCTAAACTCGGTTACGGCGGCGAGCCAGGACGATCGTTGCCGTGCCCACCATCAGCAGGACAAGGGCGATGCCGATCGGACGGCGAATGTCGGTACCTGTACGGCGGAGGGTCGAAGGTGCGGCAACGCCAGGTCCTGTGACAGTGATCGTGGCGGACCTGGTGACACCACCAGCGGTGGCCGAGATGGTGTGGACACCTGGGGTGGCTCCGGTGGGAATGGTTAACGTCATCGTTGTCGTTCCAGAGGCGTCCGAGGTCGCCGTTCCCACCACAGTCGGGGCGGACTGAAATGTGAACGTGGTCAAGGTGTTGGGCGGAAGGCATGTGGCAGACGCCGTTATCGTTTGGCCAGGCGCAACGGTGGAACTGGATACCGCGAGGCCTCCACAGCCCGGCGGGTAGGGTGCGTTCTGGGCGAGGGCGGGACTGGCCAACATCAGGCCGAGTAGTCCAGACACAAATGCAGCCACTACGAGTTTTCTCACTGACTCTCCTTGGTTGAAAAACGAGCGAACGCCGCAACGCTCGGTCCTGGACGATCCGCGATCACCTGGCTTGTCGATCGGGTCACTGAGACAAGCTCCGAACTCGATCGGACGTCGGCCACGGCCTGGTCGGGCGAGTGGCACAGGTCGAGCAGAGCCGCCCGGCACCGCTCTGGTGATACCCGAGCGTCGAGGGCCCGGGCCAGAGCGGGGACGAGTGGAGGGACGTCAACATGAGAGATCAGGTCGTGGAACGGTCGCTCGTCCTTCTCGTCCGATGCAAGCAAAACCTCGTGAAGTTTTTCTCCAGGCCGGAGGCCCGTGTAGACGATGTCGACAGGGCGAGGAGACAGCGCCGCAAAGCGAGCGGCGACGTCGGCGATGCGCACGGGGTGGCCCATATCGAGCACCAGCACCTCGCCGCGACGCCCGATGGCCCCTGCCTGAATCACCAGCTGAACCGCTTCGCCGATGGTCATGAAATACCGAGTGACGTCCGGATGTGTCACGGTCAGCGAGCCACCAGCCGCGACCTGGGCCTGGAAGATGGTTAGTACCGACCCCCGGCTACCGAGCACGTTTCCGAATCGCACGGACAAGAAGATCCCGGCAGACTGTCCAGCGAAGTGCGCGGTGAGCCGCTCACCCACTCGTTTGCTGGCTCCGAGGACGCTCAACGGGTCGGCCGCCTTGTCCGTCGAGATGTTGACAAACTTGTGGACGCCGATCTCGGCTGCCGCCTCCAGCACGTTGAGTGTTCCCCACACGTTGTTCTCCACCGCCTCGCCCGGATAGCGCTCGAGAAGCGGCAAGTGCTTGTTGGCGGCGGCATGAAAGACGACCTGCGGGCGGCGGGAGCGGAAGAGGTCGAAGACTCCGTCGCGGTCGCCGATTCGGCGCAGGACGAGGTTGGGTGAGTCGAGCAGAGAGCGGCCCTCGATGGAAAGCTGAACCTCCTGCAGCGCTGACTCGTCTCGGTCAACCATGACCAACTCGCTGGGGCCGAAGCGAGCAATCTGCCGGCACAGCTCCGAGCCAATCGAGCCACCGGCTCCGGTCACCAGGACCCGCCGATCGGTTAGGTAACTAGCGATCGCCGCCACGTCGGTGTCGACTTTTCGGCGTCCGAGCAGATCCTCCTCGCGAATGTCTCGGATATCAAAGAGATCGACGCCAGTTCCGAACAATGCGGACACCCTCGGTAGCACCTTGACGGCTAGCCCGGCCGCTCTCCCCTGAATGGTGAGATCAGCGACCGTGTCGCGGTCGGCGCTGGGAATAGCGATGAGGAGGGCCTCGGCCTTGTGCCCGGCCGCCACGGCCTGTATCTCTGCTCGCCCCCCTTCGACGCGGACGTGCCGGATCCGGAGATGGCGCTTGGATGGCGCATCATCAAGCAGGGCAACAGGAATGTACGGGCTGTCATGGTCGCGCAGCATGGCGTCAATGACCTGCGTGCCACCCTCCCCGGCTCCGAACACGATCAGCCGAGTGGCCCTTGTCTCGGAGGGCCGGCGCAGCCGGTCGATCAAGCGACGGAGCACATATCGTGTTCCACCGATAAGCACGAGCGTGCAGAGCCCACCACCGACGACGGAGCTGGGCGGGACTGGGTGAGCGACGATGAGTCCGTCAGCCACGAACACGACGACGGTGACTGCACCAACGGTTGTGCTGATCTCGCGTGCCTCTTCGAGGCTGCCGACACGCCAGCCACCGGTGTAGAGCCCGAGCACGCCGCCCAGCGTCATCTGGAGGAACGCGGCGCCCAGGGCCACCGCCACCAAGCTCAGACCGTTGATCGGAGCAACGTGGAAGTCGTACCGCAGGAGCACGGAGATGGTCAGTCCGACCGCCCACGCCGCCCCGTCGCCGCTGAGCTTCGCGAGACCGCGCCACGTAACGTGGGCGCGCAACCGCGTCGGCGCCCCTCGCTGCGTAGCGATGCTCACCTAAACTCGTGTCGTTCGGAACGATGTCTCACGCGGAGCGTTTTCCCGCGCCGACTTCGGCCATGTTCTGCGAATTTCTAGCGTTGCCATCCCGCGCCCTCGCCTCTTCTCGACGTGCCGGTTGATGGAACGACCTTGCCGCTACCTGTCATCAGCTCATACGGCGATAGACACTGCGACTTGCCGTAACTCCGGGTAACTGTACCAGCACTATTCGTGGGCCCGAACGGATGTGCGTACAAGGGGTAACACTGCACGCACCAGACGTGAATATCTACGGTGATGTGCCGGGCCTCAGAGCACTATGCGCGGTGGGGTCGCCGCGACATGTAGCGTGCAGTCGGTAGAGTTATTCCAATTGCTGGAAGCGTCCGGCGCCGGCCACCCACAAGAGAGGTCACGCGGCGCCGCTGTACGACTTCCTCAACACCCGGTGATCGTCAAAGAGCGGTGATCCCTTTGGTTCCGAATGTTGATCCCGGCGACCTTGACATCCGGGACTACCTCAAGGTGTTACGGCGACGGAAGTTCGTTGTCGCCGTGACGGTGGCGATCGTCGTGGCCGTGGCGTTGAGTCTGAGCTATCGGCAGACGAAGGTCTATCGGGCGTCGGCGGAGCTGCTCATCCAGCCCCAGTCGTCGGACACGCTCTTCAACCCCAACACGGGGCAGGCGAATCCCAATCAGGTTCCGACCGACATTGAGATCGTCAAGAGTCAGCCGGTCCGTGACAAGGTACGCGCTGAACTCGGCTTTGCCTCGCCCATCGGTGTGAGCCAGGTCGGTCAAACCAACGTGATCAGCGTGTCGGCCGAGAGCACGATCCCGAGGCAGGCGGCGCGCGTGGCGGACGCGTATGCGACTGCCTATGTGGAGGTTCGACGCACGCAGGCCGTCGACTCTCTTCTGGCTGCCGCCAAACAGATTCAGGGCAAGATCGACGCCCTCAAGAAGCAGATCGACCAGCTGGATGCGCAGATCACCGCGGCTCCTGAGGCTCAGCGAGTGGCAGTCACGGCCAACATTGGCCCCCAGAGAGATAATTTGCTCACGCAGCAAGGCCTCTTCCGGCAGCGGATCGACCAGCTGCAAGTTGATTCGAACCTCCAATCGGGCGGCGCGCAGCTCGTTACCCCAGCGGCATTGCCAACAACTCCTATCAAGCCGACGCCCTTCCGAAGTGGAGTACTCGCCGCCTTCATCGGCCTCGTCTTCGGGATCGCCTTGGCCTTCGTCTTCGAGTACTTCGATGACTCGATCAAGACCAAAGAGGACTTGGAGCGCGCCGTCCACGGCTCCCTTCCCACGCTAGGTCTGATTCCTGCCGTTTCTACCTGGAAGAACCGCGTTGATTCCAAGGTGATCTCTCGGCTCGAGCCGAAATCGCCCGCCGCTGAGGCCTATAGGACGCTCCGCACCTCGATTCAATTCATGAGCCTCGACCGCCAGGTGCGCATACTTCAGTTCACCAGTCCCTCGGCGAGCGAAGGGAAGACAACTACCGTCGCCAATCTCGGGGTCGCTCTGGCGGGGGCTGGTCAACGAGTACTGGTTACCTGTTGCGATCTACGCCGGCCTCGGATTCACGAATTCTTTGGCATGTCAAACGCGGTCGGCTTCACGTCGGTGATTGTCAAAGACGTCGGTTTGACCGACGCAATCCAAGCAGTCCCTGGTGTCGAAGGGCTGTATGTCCTTGCATCGGGTCCCCTTCCTCCCAATCCATCGGAGCTGTTGAGTTCCGAACGCGCCGCCGAGGTCCTCAGCGCACTTGCGGCCAAGTTCGACATTGTTCTGCTTGACACACCGCCGGTGCTGCCAGTTACCGACGCCGCCGTGCTGAGTTCTCGAGTCGACGGCATTGTGGTTGTTGCCACCGCACGCACCACCAATCGTCGCGAGCTCAGCCGAGCTGTTGAGCTTCTCCATCAGATCGATGCACCGCTGGTTGGGACGGTGCTCAATGGCGTCACCGCCGATGGTGGCTACAACTCCTCGTACTACTACCGGGCCGACACCGCGGAAACGCGATCCCCTCGTACATCTGATCGCGTGGCCGTGCTACCAGGGTGGCATAGACAAGGGACTTTTCAAGAAGTCGCACGACCCGACCGTTCGACGCTGAGAGGCTGACGCATGGGTTCGACCGATCAGCTGGAGAGCCGTCGAACCCGCAAGGTGGTCGTCGTTGGCCAAGGGTATGTCGGTCTTCCGCTGGCCATGAGAGCGGCGGAAGTCGGCTACGACGTGGTGGGGTACGACACCGACGAGGCACGGATCAAACGGTTGGAGGTCGGCGAGTCATATGTGGAGGACGTTTCTCCCCAGCTGCTAGCAGAGGTCCTGGCGAGCGGACGGTACCAACCAACCTCTGAAAGTCGCGTCTGCGCCGGCTTCGACGTCGCCGTCATTACCGTGCCCACGCCACTCCGGGAGGGCAACCCCGATCTCTCATACATCGAGGGTGCGGCCAGCACACTGGCTCGGTTCCTTCGGCCCGGGGCAACGGTGATCCTCGAGTCCACGACGTATCCAGGAACCACAGAAGAGCTGATGGCCCCGATCCTTGAGGAGGGCTCCGGCTTGTCGGTCGGCGACTTTTTCCTGGGCTACAGCCCCGAGCGCATCGACCCCGGCAACGCCGTCTGGCGCTTCGTCAATACGCCCAAGATCGTGTCCGGAGTTGATGGTGCTTCGCTTGAACGGGTCCAAGCGTTCTACTCGTCGCTCGTCGACTCGACGGTTCCAGTCTCGAGTATCAAGGTTGCGGAGCTCACCAAACTGGTGGAAAACACCTTCCGTCATGTGAATGTCGCCCTGGTAAATGAGTTGGCGATGTTCGCTTCGGACCTCGGCATCGATATCTGGGACGCGATCGACGCGGCCGACACCAAACCATTCGGGTTCATGAAGTTCACCCCGGGTCCCGGTGTCGGAGGACACTGCCTCCCCATCGATCCGAGCTATCTGTCCTGGCGCGTTCGCCGGGCTCTTGGCCGGTCGTTCCGATTCGTCGAGCTCGCCAACGACGTCAACGATCACATGCCTGACTACGTTGTACGGCGCATCATGGTCGCTCTCAACCGCCGACACCAGACCGTCAATGGGAGCCGCATTCTGCTGCTCGGCCTCTCCTACAAGCGGAACACAGGCGATGCCCGTCAGTCGCCCGCGTTGGTCGTGGCCCAGCGTCTGCTGGAGTTGGGCGCCGAGGTTCGGGCTGCTGACCCCCATGTAGTCGAGCAGCACGTGGATACGCGCATCGTGCGGGTCGATGCCTCGCCCGAGGAACTGGCTGCCGCCGACGCCGTCGTTATCCTGACCGACCACGATGCCTTCGATCTGGAATCCGTGGTTCGCCACTCGGCGCTGGTGTTGGATACCCGACATCGCATCAGTGGCGACGCGGTGGAGCATCTTTAGTGGCCCTACGCGTTTGAGTGGGGAGTGC
>CAXMLU010000718.1:0-4731 GCA_964194255.1 uncultured bacterium | reverse complement strand
GCGCACCCAGCGCTCGGCGAAGGCGTTGGCCCGAGGGGCCCGGATGGGCGTGCGGATGACGGTGGTGCCCTCGGTCCTGAAGACCTCGTCGAACCCGGCGGAGAACTTGGCGTCACGATCTCGCAGGAGGAACCTGGGTCCGGGGGCCTCCCATCCAATCCGCAGATTGCGGGCCTGCTGGGTGACCCAGACACCGTTGGGGTTGGCCGTGACCCCGGCCAGCCAGACCCGCCGGCTCCCGACCTCGATGAAGAACAGCACATACAGCCGCCGCAACGCGATGGTGTCCACCGTGAAGAAGTCGGTGGCCAAGATCCCCGAGGCCTGAGCGCGAAGGAACTCTCCCCAACTCGGTCCTCTACGGCTTCCGGCCGGTCCCAGCCCGCGACGACGAAGGACGTTGCGGACGGTAGTGGCCGACACGGACACCCCGAGCTTGGCCAGTTCGCCCTGGATGCGCACATAACCCCAACGGCGGTTCTCCTCGGCCAGGCGCACGATCATTGCGACCACCGCCGGATCGAGCGACGGGCGGCCGGGGCGACCCGAGTAGGTCCAGCGGCGACGAACGGCGTCGCGGTGCCAGCGCAACAGCGTCGCCGGTGTGACAAGGAGTCCGGCCAGCCGATCGCGGGGCAAGAGCCTGGCAAGCAGCGCCAGGATGGCCCGATCGGAGGGCTCGAAGCGCGCCCGGCCAACCTGTCGTCCCAGCACCTCCACTGGTGGCGCAGCACGAGGATCTCGACGTCCTTCTCCGCGTCGGACATGCGGTGGACACGGGCCCACTCGAAGAGACGGCGGAACAAGCGGTAGAGAAACGACAGCGTCACGGCCCGAGCCTCTCACGCGACGTCTTCCCTGTTCAGAGCCTCGATCGAGTTTCTGCACCCTTCAGGGCGCTCGCGATCGCGAACCGGTCGGTATTCGCGCTCGCCGAGGTGCCGATATGGCGCGCCCGCGTTACCGCTCGCGGGCGCGTGTTATCTGGTCGAATCGACCGGCAGGACGTTGGCGTGGTTGCGCACCGTCACGTCGGCGTCGAGTTTGAAGGCTGCTCGAGGCATGGACGTCCAGTCCTTTGGCACTCGCCTTTTAGGTACATTTCTGATCCCCGTCCGAGGCTGGGGCTGGCCTCGGACACCAGACGTTCATTCTCACGACGAAGGAACTCTGGCGAACCTTCGCTCGGGCAATAACAAGCGAACTGTTGGCGGTCGCCTCGTCGGCGAAGCCGGTCACGACGGTGGCGAAGTTGCCGAAGTTCTCGTAGATGCTCACGGGAGCAAGGCCCGCGCCGATAGCTCGAGCTACCTCAGTCTTGGCCGCATCCTGAGTGTCATCGCTCCCCACGACGATGCCCCAACCGCCCGTGGCCTGCGCTACCACGTTGGCTTGCTGCATCGGGCCGCTGAGGAGTGCCTGTTGGTCCGGCGGCAGCGACGCTTCGAGTTGCTTCAGAACGGCCGGTGCCCGATTGGGCTCAAGGACCAGGAGAGTCTCAAGCCCAGCCTGTCGATCCTGAGGGTTCGGACTTAGGAGCTTCGGAATCGTCTGACTGATCAACGTCTGATATTGCAAATTCTGTTGCGCCTCTACGGCTTGCCGCTGGACCGCCACCGAGTCCGCACTGACGGCGTTAGATAAGTGCCCCAGCCGATTGTTCACGTTGGAGGCGTATACGGCAGCAAAGACAGCGGCGACCGCTGCGAGCATGGCCGCGATGATGGTCGCAACGACCGTTCCCCTGCTAGAGCCCGATGGCGAGTTCAGGGTGGTCATCTCCTTCCGGATGGAGCGCCGAGTCTTGGCGGGTTAGCACGACCGCCTAAGCGCGAAGCAGCCAAACGCTTCACCGTACAAGCCTGCCACCCGACAACCCGTACCAGCCGGGATCGTTCGGTTGGACGTGGAGGTCGAGTCCTTCGACGGGCAGGCGCTCCTGCTGAGGTCCCAGCAGGTCCGGGTACTCGCCCTGGACCGCAACGGTCGCCCGGGTGGGGACACGCCGTCTGCGTGACAGCCCCGGTCGCTACGTGCCGGACTGGGTCGTTAGCTGACGACCGTCAGACCATCCGGGTTTGCGCAAGCCGACGTGCCGATCGGTCGCGATGGCGGGCCCGCCGGCCCCGCCGTTCGGGACGATCGTTCTGTGGCGTTGCTCAATGCCGTCCGTGTCTCGACTTCTGCGACAGCGATTGGCCGTCCCCCAGGTGGCTGCTCACGATCGCACCGGTCCAACAGCTCAATCATCAGCGCCTACGCCCCGGCTCGACTCGGGATGATGAGTCCAGGGCGAGCGAAGGTGACGATCTCGGCCTCGACCGCTTTTGAGGACAGAGTGATGTCAACGGTCTCTGCCGGCGGGGTGAAGACGCGGTCGGCCCGGTCGCGGCGGTGGAAATGGCGCCATCTGGTCCAGTCAGCGTGGTCGAGTTCCGTGATTGCTGAAGCAGCCTCCCACCATGCGGTCGAATTGTCCCTGACTCCGGTGGCCTTCAGCGCCTGGCGGATCCGATCGGGCACTCCGAGTTCCGGCAGCTCGGCCGGAACGCCAAGCTCGGAGCTTCGTGTAGTAGTCGTTCACCCGGCCACTGTTGTAAGTGAGCATCCGAGAATTAGCCCCAACGTCAGAAGTCGTGCCGGGGCCAGGTTCCAGTCGCCTTTCGAGATACGCGACGAGAGCGTCGGATTCGATGTAGGCCACGGCTCGGGAAGGGTCACTACGCTTCCGGGCGTAGTGGAGGAATGAGGCTGGGTCCCACAGGACGTCTCCGACCATGAGGAAGTCGGCGAGATCGGTTACCCACACGGGACGCTCGGTCTCCGATTCGATCAGGCCGGCCGCGGAGATCGCGAGCGGATCAATGCCTTCGAAGGAGACGACCACCTGCACCGCGTCAACAACCTCGTCGTGCAGTAGCAAACGTCCTGCTTCGCCCTCTTTCGAGGCGAACGTTCGGCCACCGTTGTCGATGTACTCGGCAGCTCGGCGGGTTTGGTCGAAAGACCGTCCCAGGAGGTCCTTGGAGACCCGCTCAAGGCGGGCTCTGCTCCCTTTGCGGCCTGGGTCTGTCACCGACTGGGACTTGACCTCAACGACCATCGGGGTACCACCAGCAACCAAGCAGTCGATCTCCCCATGGCCCTCGGCCCCGTCGTAGTGTTGATTGGCGTGAACCACCGATTCGCCGAAGATCCTGGCGAGTCTGGTGCGAACCAGCCGTTCAGCGGCATCGCTCCGGTCACGCAGATATGTATCTCGAAGTTTCGTGTTCGGTTCACGCTGTAGGTAGTCCACTAGCCATTCATGCACGGAGTGCGCCGGGGACCAGGGCAGCGGCACGAGGTATGCGTCGTCAACACGAATGAACGGTCGCTTCCTCAGTATGTTCTCGTCGCTCGGCAGCCTGAAGTCAGGCTGCACGCCGAACTCGGTCGACATCAGTTCGAGCATTGCTGCCAGCTGGTCCACCCGGAGTCCAGTCGTATCGGCAAGATGAACCGGGTTCCAGAGGCATGCGGCGTCGAGAGCGGCCTTTAACTGGCAGACCGTCTCGATTTTCGCTTCATCGCTCAGTTCCTCGCTCGCGCCGAGCCGTCGCCCGAGTCGATCTATGGCGTCGTTCATCCACCTACTGTGCCGGCGGACCAAACGGACTACGTCACTAGGGCAGAAGCCGAGGGCGTCGACATACATGCCCCGGTGGGGTTCGAACACGGCGTCGTTGATCTCCTCAAGGTGGACCGCGTAGCCGTGCATCCGGTCGATCAGATGCTCAACCCGCATCAGGTAGCTCGTCAGGTCAAGCACGGGGTTGTCGGAGACGCCTTCCTCGACCGACCACAGGAACAGCCCGGCCTGGGCCGAGTCGAAGACTCTGGCGGTCAACTCGATTGCGTCAACGCTGACTCGCTGGTCAACGGCACCCTCCCCTGGCGGGCCCGACAGGACGAGGCCGGCCAGATACTCGATCTTTGCGTCCCAGGTGTAAGTGTGCTCGGCATCGTCGACCCGAGTGCCGTCGGACCACACCGCGCTGCCGGTCGGCACCGAAATCGAGGGGATCAGCACCAGCGGGTCGTGGGCTAGCACCAACCGCCGCAGCACTTCGGCTGCTTTATCCAACCGGCTTGCGCGGGAAACCAGGTCAGCCTTGATGCGTGCGACTGCGCGGACGTGAGCAGGGCTCCCGTCCGGCGGCGGGAGCCCCCCGCTCGTCCCCCCCTCGTTCATGGCTCGGGAAAGCCGCTCGCCAATGGGCTCGTCGGGGGGGAACTCCAGCATCCGTCGAACCACACCGATGAAAGTAACCTGGGTGACCGCAGTTGGCGATCCGTTTTGCGCGAGGACTGGCGCAATGCATGGCGATATCCGGGGCGACGGGTCTCGGGCGCACGATCGTGCTTGCGGGGCCTAATCTGATGTCGTCGCCTGAAGCCGCGCTCTGTATGGCTGTTGGCTTCTCCTGGCGCCGATCGAGTGACGATACCGAACGACGTGCACGGGACCGCCGCTGGTGGGGGACGCCGGTGACCTAACCGGCGTTCTGCACTCGCGATGACGCGTCCCCGGTTGCCCCACGACGGCCGACCGACGTGCCCGCCGAGGCTTCCCATCGGGCGACGCGCGTACAAGATTGTTACGGTCGAATCGACGGCTCGGACGCCGGCGGCGGTCGTCGGCAAGTGGCGACGGGACGGGTCAATCTTGAGTGTCTCATGCGCACACGC
>CAXMLU010000717.1:0-7374 GCA_964194255.1 uncultured bacterium | reverse complement strand
TTGTCGCGCAGGTAGTCGAAGCCGAACTCGGTATTCGTCCCGTAGGTGACATCACAGGCGTAGGCGTCCTTCTTGGCCTGCCAGTCATCGACGTCGGGCACGACCAGGCCCACGGTGATGCCCAAGAAGCTGTGCAACCGGCCCATCCACTCGGCGTGGAAGCGGGCCAGGTAGTCATTGACGGTGACCAGGTGGGCGCCTCGGCCGGTGAGCCCGTTGAGATAGATCGGCAGAGTCGAGACCAGGGTTTTTCCCTCGCCCGTCTTCATCTCGGCGATCCACCCGAAATGCAACGCCGCCCCACCCATCAACTGGACGTCGAAGTGGCGCTGCCCGAGGCTGCGCCTGGCGCCCTCCCGCACCACCGCGAAGGACTCGATGAGCAGGTCATTGACGTCTTCGCCTCGGTCCAGCCGTTCCCGGTACTCGACCGTCTTGTGGCGCAAGGCCTCGTCCGAGAGCCGTTCCATCTCCGGCTCGAGGGCGTTGATATCGGGCACCAGCGACTGAAGTGCCCTCACCTTCTTGCCTTCCCCGGCGCGCAAGATCTTCTTGAAGATGCTCATCTCGGATGAGAAGTCTACTGGCGGCAACCCCGTACCATTCGGCCCCACCTATGGCTCTTCGTGCCGGCGCTCACCGCAGACGGGGGTCGTCCCCCGGCGCCGCCGGCGGGTGGATGCGCGATCCGCGGTGGGTCCTGGCCGGAATGATCGGCGTGTACGTGGCCATTTTCGGCCGCCTCACCTGGACCCAACAGTCGAACTTCGGGACGTTCGGCTACGACATGGGCATCTACGACCAGGCCATCTGGCTCCTAGCCCACGGTCACTCCTTCATCACCGTCCGTGGCCTCTCGGTGTGGGGAAACCACGTCAACGTCATCCTCTTTGTCTTCGTCCCCATCTCCTGGCTCGGCGCCGGCCCCCATTTTCTCTACCTGGCCGAGACGGTCTGGCTGGCCATGGGCGCCGTCCCGCTTTACTGGCTGGCCCGGCACCGGATGGCGAACACCTGGCTGGCCCTGGCCGTTCCGGCCGCCTACCTGCTCTACCCGGCCCTGGAGTGGATGAACTGGTGGCACTTTCATCCCGAGGCGCTGAACACCACGTCGCTGCTGTTCGCCTACTGGTTCGGCCTACGCCGCCGGTGGGGCTGGTTCGGGCTGGCCGTGCTGGCCACCCTCAGCACCAAGGAGGACGCCGCCTTCGCCGTGTTCATCCTCGGGGTGATCGTGGCGTGGCGATGGCGCCAGCGCCGGGTCGGGATCCTCACCGCCGCCGGCGCGGCGGCGTGGTTGCTGATCTGCACCCGTGTGGTGATCCCGCACGCCGATCACGGCCAGAACCCTTTCTATGTGGACTTCTTCCCGGGGCTTGGGCACAGTATCGGCCAGATCGCCAAGAACGCGATCCTCCACCCCAGCCGCATCTGGCGGCCGGCCCTCATGAAGAACCGCCGCCCGTACTACCTGCAGCTGTTCGGTCCGGTCGGCTTCCTGGCCCTCGGAGCGCCTGTCGTCCTGCTGCTGGGTGGCCCGCAACTGGTGACCAATGTCGTCTCTGGCTTTGGATACACCCACGAGATCCACAACCACTATCACTCGCTGATCATCGCCGCCGTGTTCCTGGCCACGGCCGAGTTCGTCTCACGGTGGCGATGGCCGTGGGTGCGCGCCGTCCTGGCGTGTGTGCTCGTAGCCGCCGCCATCAACGGCAATGTCCGATGGTCCCCGTCGCCACTCGGGAAGGCGTGGACGACCGGCATCTGGCAGCGCCAGCCCGACCCGCGCGTCATCGTCGTCAACGACGCGCTAGCGAGCATCCCCCAGCACGGTGGCATCTCGGCGACCTACTACATCGTCCCCCACGTCACTCACCGCCGCTACGCCTACGAGTGGCCCAACCCGTGGCACCAGGTCAACTGGGCCATCCACAACGAGCGGCCCCCCAACCCGGCCACGGTCGATTACCTTGTCGTCGATCGGACCCTGTTCGGGCCCGATGACCCGGCCCTGCTGGACAGCCTGCTCGGACCCAGTGGCCCGTTCGACCTCGTCTTCGACAGGGACAACATCGTGCTGGCCCACCGCCGAGGCACACCGCTCACCGCCGGTGCTGGCGTAGGCGCCCGCTTCCGTCATCGAGTGGGCGACCAGACGCGCAGTGCCGAGCTGGCGCTGACCCTGGCCTTGGGCGCGGCCGTCGTGGGCTGGTGGTGGGTCCGCCGCCGAGAGTCGCTGGCCTACGACGAGTCGTCGCGGATGTCGAGCAGGCGCTCGCGCACGGCGTAGATCACTGCCTCCATGCGGCTGTGCAGATGGAGCTTCTCGAGAATGTTGCGCACGTGGTTCTTGACCGTGTTCTCCGAGATGTACAGCTCGTCGGCGATCTCCCGGTTGCTCATGCCCTTGGCCACCAACTTGAGCACCTCGAGCTCGCGGCTGGTCAGCGCTGGGGCCGGGAACTGCTGACGCTCCTCGGCCTTCTTGGCCAGCAAGTTGAACTCGTTGAGTAGCTTCGAGGCCATCGACGGCGAGATCAGGCTCTGGCCCTGGACCACCGCCCGGATGGCTTCGGCGACCTCCTCGACGGAGATCTCCTTCAACAGGTAGCCGTTGGCCCCCGCCTTGATGGCCTCGTAGAGGTCGTCCTCCTCATCGGACACGGTAAGCATCAAGATCTTGGTCGACGGCACATCCAGGCTGATCTGGCGGGCGGCGTCGATGCCGTTGATACGCGGCATGCGCACATCCATGAGGACCACGTCGGGCGCGAGTTCTTGGGCCTTGGCGATGGCCTCCTCGCCGTTCTCCGCCTCGGCCACCACCTCGATGTTGTCCTCCGTCCCGAGCACGACGTAGAGGCCCCGCCGGAACAGCGCCTGGTCGTCGGCGATCAGGACCCGGATGACCTCGGATCCGCCGACGCCCGTGCCGTCGTGTCGGTCTCGGTGGTTGTCACTCAAGGCGATCCCCCGGGGGTCAGGTGGTCGGGCGGCGACGGCCTCACGTGGCGTCGATCAGCCCGACGAAGCCGTCACGGCGACGGTAAACGACGGCGGCCGAGCCGGACTCGGCGTTCAGGAAAAAGAAGAACTCATGGCCTAGGAGATCCATTTGCAGTGCCGCCTCCTCAGGCGTCATCGGCTTGATGTCGAACTGTTTGGTCTTGACGATCCGGTTCTGTCCAACCTCATCGGTAGCTCTATCGGCATCGGAATCGTGGTCAATGAGGTCCTCGGGTGAATGGTCACCGTCCGCGGCAAAGTCTACAGACCCGTGCCTCCGGGGATGGGAACGCCCCACCAGCTTGCCCTTCAGCTTCTCCATCCGGTGCTCGAGCTTGTCGACGACCCGGTCCACGGCCGCGAAGGCATCCGGAGCCGAGGCGTGGGCCCGCACGATGTGACCATGCCCGTGCAAGGTCGCCTCACACACCTCCTTTTCGGAGATCCGGGGATTGCGCTCCTCCGAGAAGCACACCTCGGCCCGCTCCATGCCGTCGAGGAAGCGGGCGAGGCGGGTCACCTTCTCGTCCACGGTGGCCTTCAGTGCCTCGGAGACCTCCACGTTCCGGCTACGGATGACGATGTCCACGTCCGACCTCCTCGTGTGCGATGTGTGCCGTCGTGTTCCATCTGGGTCGCGTGCGGCTGACCTGGTCTTTGACCCCACACTCGCCTGCAGAGGAGGTGGCCCGCCCGGCGGCGGCGGTCCGAGGACCCAGCACCGCATGGATGGACGTGGTTCGCTCCTTCTCCGCCCCCGGCCGACAGCCGGCCGATCAGCGGGCAGGTCTTACTTCTAAGCCGCACCATGCTCAGCAACCACGGGTTGCCTTACGTGGGTCGTTTCGCCTGCGGCTGGCATCGACTTGCAACCACAGACCCGCACGCGACCCATGGCTCAGTGTAGGGCCCATAGGGGAAAGGGTGAGACGACGGATACTCTCCAGCCGTGTTCACCGTCCCCCCTGTGGCCCAGTTTCGACCGCGCCTGCCGCGTTTGATCGTCGGGCTGGTGTGCTGCGGAACGGGGATCGCCCTCATGGTCCTCGCCCATCTCGGCCTGTCCCCGTGGGATGTCCTCCATCAGGGGATCGCCAAGCAAACGGGCATCGGGATTGGAACCGTCGGTATCCTTGTCGGCGTCCTGGTGCTGATGTTGTGGCTCCCGCTGCGCCAACGCCTCGGTGTGGGCACCGTCCTCAACGCCATCCTGATCGGCCTCGTCGTCGACGGCATTCTGGCCGTCACCAGTCAGCCTGCCTCTCTCGGCGTTCGCGTGGTGTACCTCGTTGGCGGCGTTCTCCTGTTCGGCATCGGCTCGGGCATCTACATCGGTGTGGACCTTGGAGCCGGACCCCGCGACGGCCTGATGACGGCCCTCGCGGGGCGCACCGGGCTGTCGATCCGGCTCGTGCGCACCGTGCTCGAACTAGGAGCCCTGGCCGGGGGCTGGGCCCTCGCCGGCAATATCGGCCCGGGCACCCTGTTGTTCGCGGTTGCTATCGGCCCGCTCGTTCAGCTCTGCCTCAACCGGCTGTCGCTTGAACCGCTGATCGCCACGATCGGCGACTCCCCCGCCTCATAGAGTCCGTCCTCGGTGATGATGGCGGTCACCAACGCGGCCGGCGTCACGTCGAACGCGCGGTTCTCGATGGTCGTGCCCGCTGGCACCATTCGGCGACCGCCGACCACGGCCACCTCGTCGTCGGAGCGTCGCTCCATCGGTATGGCCGCCCCGGACTCGCAGGCGGCATCGATGGTCGACGTGGGGGCGGCCACGTAGAACGGTATGCCGTGATAGCGGGCCAGTACCGCGAGCCCGTAGGTGCCCACTTTGTTGGCCACGTCCCCGTTGGCGGCGATGCGATCCGCGCCGACGACCACACAGTCCACCTCGCCGGCCGCCATCAGCGAGCCGGCCATGACGTCGGCGACGACGGTGGCCGGGATACCCAGCCGGCCCAACTCCCACGCCGTGAGCCGGGCCCCCTGGAGCACTGGTCTGGTCTCGTCCACCCAGACGGAAAGCCGCCGGCCGTCCTCCCACGCGGCGCGGATCACGCCGATCGCTGTGCCGTACCCGACACACGCCAGGGAACCAGCGTTGCAGTGGGTGAGGACCCGCGCCCCTTCGAGCAGCAGAGGGGCGCCATGGGCGCCGATGCGCCGGTTGCGCTCCACGTCCTCGACGGCGATGGCGACCGCTTCCGCCACCGGATCGGAGGCGGCCAGCGCCCGCCGGACCCCCCAGGCCAGGTTCACCGCCGTCGGCCGGGTGGCGATGAGACGGTCGCCTGCCTCAGCGGGCGACTCGCCCGTAACGGACGCCAGCGCCACGCCCATCGCGCCCGCCGCGCCCAGCGCTGGCGCGCCTCGTATGGCCAGAGCGCGGATGGCGTGACACAGCTCGTCCACCGAGCGGGCCTCGATGAAGGCCAGCTCGTCCGGCAGCAGGCGTTGATCGATCAGCCGGACCAGATCGTGCCGCCACTCGATGGTGGGGGGAAGGGGATCGGGGTCCGGCATCGCGTCCTGCGATCAGTCCGTCGAAGCGCCCAGCTGTTGTTTCAGGGTGTTCAGGGCCGGCACCGGCCCGGGATCGAGTCCCTCCTGAGCCGCCAGGTGCAGCGACACGAAGTCTCCGAAAAGGATGAGGTCGAAGAGCTGGGCCAGTTCCCCCTCACCTTCGGCCCGGACCTCCTCGATGCCCGACACCACCTCCCTGACCATCGCATCGACCAGTTCGAAGCGGCGGGATACCTGCGGGTGCTCGCCGTCGTGGCGCAGGTTGACCAACGTCAGGACCTGGCGGGTGATGTCCCCGTGCTGGCCCCACCCGCACACCTCGTTGTGGCTCAGTTCGGGCTGCGAGTTCCAGAAGGCCGGCACCTTGGCGTTCTCGTTCAGCTGCGTCTTCCAGCGCATGGCCGCCGTTGCTCCGACCGCGCCACCGCCGTAGACCAGGGGGATGGTGCGGCCGATCCGCCGAGCCAGCGCCGCGGCCGGACTCGAACCATCCTCGATGCCCGCCACCAGCTGATCGCGCCGGCGGCGAAGCTGGTCGGCGGCCAAGCCGATCCAGCTCGATGCTCCCGGAAACAGCCCGATCTCCTCGAGCACAACGAGGGGCGGGATCGACATGGCCGCGATGGCCGCTCGGGGCTGCGGGATGCTGTCGGGCACAGAAACGACCGGCGATCCCCACGCCGAGGCCAGCTTGGCCAGCTCACCGCCGCTGGTGACGGCGACGACCCGCGCGCCGGCCATGGCTGCATCGGTAACCGCCTCGAGCGTCTCCTCGGTATTGCCCGAGAACGAGATGGCAAACACAAGTGTCCCCTCGCCCACGAACGCAGGGCAGGAGTACGACTTCACCACCACCACCGGCACCGGCATGAACGGCCCGGCGGTTGCCCGCAGGATGTCGCCCGCCACCCCGCTGCCCCCCATCCCGAAGACGACCACGTTCTCCGTGCTCCCCCGATCGGGCAGGCCCTCGAATCCACGCGCCGCGGCCGCCGCCGCCATCACCTGCTCGGGGAGTTCCGCCGTCGCCGCGAACATGTGCTCGGTGTCCGGCGCCCCCGGCGGGGGACCGACGGCAGAGGTCATGGAGTCGACTCGTCGAAGGTCGGCTTGATGCCTTCCTGTGCCGCCTTGGCCAGCAAGCGTTCGTGCTCGGCGTCGTCAACCGTCTCCGCCTCGTCGATCAACATCACCGGGATGTCGTCGCGGATGACGTAGCGCCGCTTCAGCCGGGGGTTGTACAGGCTGTCCTCGTCCGCGAAGTAAAGGAGGGGTCCCTTGTCCTCCGGGCAGGCGAGAATCTCCAGCAGCTTCGGGTCGAGCGTCACGTGTTCTCCCTGATCGTGGCCAGAACCTCGTCGGTGTGCTGCCGGCACTCGTCGGGGGTCTTGGCCTCCAGATTGAGCCGCAGCAACGGCTCGGTGTTCGACGGGCGGAGATTGAACCACCAGTCGCCCAGGTCAACGGTCAGTCCGTCGAGTCTGTCCTGCTCATGGTCGGCGTAGGCAGCGGCGGCGCGCTCGATGACGGCGAGCGGGTCCGCCACCTCGGTGTTGATCTCCCCGGAGTCGGCGTAGCGTTCGAACCTGGTGCGCAACTGGGAGAGCGGCTGGCCCGTCCGGGACATCATGGACAGCACAACCATCGACGCAATCAGTCCCGAGTCGGCGCGGTAGTTGTCGCGGAAATAGTAGTGAGCCGAGTGCTCGCCGCCGAAGATGGCGCCCGTCTCGGCCATCACCGCCTTGATGAAGCTGTGGCCGACCCTGGTGCGTACCGGCTTTCCGCCTTCCTCCCGGATGGTCTCGGGGGCGGCCCTGGAGCCTGTCTCTTATACAC
>CAXMLU010000716.1:0-8851 GCA_964194255.1 uncultured bacterium | reverse complement strand
ATACACCACTCGTCGGGACTCAACTCTCGTGCAAGCGCGAAACCGACTTGCCGGGCTCGGCGGCGAGCTAATTTTGCGCCGCCCATCGAACCGGGTCAGCCGGGTGCTGGCGGTCGCCGGGCTAAGAGCTGTCTTTCCCGTCGAGGACTAAACGAGGCTTCATCGGAGCCCGCCGGTGCATTCGGAGGCTGGGCCGGAACCTAAACCAGACCACTTTGCCCTGCGATTGCGGTTCTGCCCCCCACGACAGGGTCAGGGCATTCACCAGCGCAAGACCACGGCCGGCCTCGGCGTCGCTAGACATTGCGCGTGGCGATGGAAGCAACGGGTGTCCATCGGCGACTTCGACCCACACCGCGTCGGCGGTTCTCGCTATTCGAACGGTGAAAACGGTGGAAGCGTGGCGCACGGCGTTGCTCGCCAACTCTGAGACCACCAGCTCTGCGGGGAACGCGACCAGATCCCACCGTTCGAGCGTATCGACGAGGAAATGCCTCGCGGCGGAGACCGCAGCCGGGCTGGCATCGAACTTTGCTTCTACTTCGGGGACCATGCCGCGGCCCACCTCTCGGCATAAAAGCATCGTCCTACCCGGATCGTCCGCGTCGCACGCCCAAAAGCGCGATCGGCTTCACCTGCGCCCGTATCTCTCGGTGGTCGACCAGATGGCAAGCCGGCTGTCCCCGCCGACCCAGCAAAGTGAGCGGCTCACGACTGCTGCATCCCGCCACCTCGCCGACCGCCCAGCACCCTACGGGCCACACCCGTAGCCAGATACCACCCGACCGGGCCATTACCGGCCGGTAGGGGACTAGCCCGAAGACGCACCGCAGCGAGTTGCGGGCAGCTCCGTGGTCACGAGTTTGGTCACGGACTCCTCCGGACGAGTCCGGACGACGACGCCGGGCAAGCCCTCAACCGAGCCGAATTGGCGCACTTCCTCCGGGATTTCCGGACCGGCCCGGACCAGCCCGGACAGGCTTCGGGAGAGTTCAAGTCCCCCCTCCGACACCACCAGTCCGCGACTCCTTCAGCCCAACTTCCGAGAGTGCGACGTTTAGCGGGGGAGCGCCGGCGACGGTGACCTGGAGGTGGTCCGGGAAGAATGCGACTAGGTGAGACAACCGGTCGGATGAGGGGCGAGGCAACCAGGAAGCCGGCCACGGCCGACTTGAAACCAATGGTGCGGCGACGACTGACCGGAGCCGTCAAGGCTTCCCCTACGGGCGGCCCCAGCCGGCCTTGACTGCCCCTCCCGTCGCCGCGCCAGATCCGACAGCAAGCAGCCGAGATAGCTGTTCGCAGGCGCCCTGTCACCATTCGGGGTGTGTGTCGTGAGCGCCTGTTGGCGAGAAACTTGGGTCTGATGTCCTCCGGCCAACCCACCTCTCCGTTGAACAGGTGATGGCCGAGGAGCGAAGGCCGGACTTCGACGAGTGGTTCTTCGCCTTGTATCCCGACGCGCTCGCGCTGGCCAGTCGGATTGTGGGCGACTGGGCCGAGGGTGAGGACGTTGCTGCGGAAGCCTTCACGCGGGCGCTGGCCCGATGGGATCGGCTCAGGACTCTCGGCTACCGAGACGCGTGGCTGCTGAGGGTCACCGTGAATATCGGCATCGATGCCCTACGGCACCGTCGGGTGGACGTCGGTGTCGATGCCGGCGTGGCTCAGCCGGATGAGGTCGAGCGCCGGATCGTGGTAGTCGCGGCCTTAAGGAAGCTGTCCCGTCGTCAGAGCAAGCCGTTGCCCTGCGCTACCTCGGCCAGTTCAGCGAAGGAGAAGCGGCCGAGGTCATGGGACTGTCGGCTGGCACGGTCAAGACGCACCTTCGGCGTGGGCTCGCCCGTCTGAGAGCAGATCCGTCCCTGAAAACTGAGGAGAGCGGCGATGACTTCTTCATCAAATAAGGCGGCCCTGCGCCCCCCGGAGACGGCCCTCGCCGATGTGTACGGACGGGTTGCTCAGCGACGAAAGCGGGCGCGGCGCACGGTCACGGTCGCCCTCGTTGCGGTCCTGGTTGCGGGGGTGGCAGTCCCCGTCGGGCTCCTGGTTGTCCGAGGGCACCACATTCGCGTCACGACCACGAACCCGCCACCAACCGCTGGCGTGACGACCTCGACCTGGTCACGCCCGACTGCTGGCGTCACGACTACGAAACCCCCGCGCCCAAATGGAGCCTTGCCGTACTGGACACCCCCGGCCGGGCCGCCCGTGCCGGCGCCCGCCGTGTTCGTCAACGGCGACAATGCGGGCGGTATCGGCGTGTACGCCACGGCCACCGGACAACTGATCCGCACGATCATCGCCCAGGCTTCCGGTGGGCTCGATCAGCAGCCCGTCCTGAGCTTCGACCGCCAGACCGTCTACTTCGCCCAGCTTTCGGGCGGGATCATGAGCGGCCCCGTCTCGGGGGCGAGCGCGCCGACCTCTCGGATCTTGGTCCCCGGCACGATCGCCTTGGAACCCTCGCCCAGCCCGAGCGGCCGCTATCTCGCTTGGGTCGGCGTCATCTGCCCCGCCAGTGGCTGTAAGTCCACGTTGTTCGTCACCGACCTGACCAGCGGAGCAAAGACCACCTTGGGCGCCTTCTCCGGCGACAACAGCGGTGACGGGATCGCCTGGAGCCCGATGGGCGCCGTCTCGCGGTCGAGGACGGCCGCACTCTCGTCATCGCCGATCCCACCAAGCCGATGTCTTTGAGTACGCCCGGCCACTACCAGTCGCCGATGGCTGCACCCTGAGCAATCCGGCTTTCATACCCCACAGCGGGGAGCTGGCCGCCGTCCAAACCTGTGGCTCCTTTACATCCAGCACTGCGCTCGCCTTTGACCCGAACAGCGGTCGCGCCACATCAGTCATCGCCGTCGTCCCAACCGGATCAAGGATCGCGTCCCTATCGGTTGACCAAAGCGGTCAGCACGTGCTTCTCGGCGTGGCGCCGCCGGTAGGTAGCTCTGAAATCAACCAGGTGGTCGGCGGAGGCCTCGTGCGGATTGGCTCCGCGCCCACCGCCGCCGAATGGTGATCCCGGTCACCATGCAGGAAGTGTAGATATATGCACTACCGGCCATCAGCTCTCCAGGTTGAGTCCTGCCGTGCAGTTTGCGGGTGCTGCGTTACAGGGACGTTTCGATCGGTATCGGCACTACTGCGCTAGCCGAGTCGACGGTAATAGCGCACTTCGTTGACAGTTGCTCCGAGCACGTCTTCCACTCTCGCCGCGCCGTCTCGGCTCCACCCCTCGGTCTCGTAAAGACCCTGGGCAGGATGGTTCTCGGTGCCTGTCCAAAGCACGGCGTCGGCGAACCCGAGTTCGACTAACCCCTCGACGACGCCCAACAACAGCCGTCGCCCAAAGCCCCGCCGCCACCGATCGGGCGAAATGTTCATGGCGAAGAGCTCGCCGTAGCCGGCGGGGTTGGCAGCCGCTCCCAATGCTGCGAAACCGAAGACCGTGTCATCGTCTTCCACCACCAGCAGCCTGCTGCTGGGGTCGTTGGCCACAAGCATGTTCTTCCAGATTTGTGCCCGCACCTCGGGCCGGAGTGCATCGAGGTACTCATCGGGGAACTCCCCCCGATAGGCGGCTTGCCAGGCAGCGACGTGGATGATGCCGAGCGCGTCGGTGTCGTCCATCCGGGCGGCACGAACGTTCTGCGCCATGCGAGATGATTGCCGATGAGTCAGCCAGACGCACGGTATTTCACGGCCTACCCGATGGTACTCCCGGTTATGGGCGCGGCCACGGCCGCAGCCGCCAGTCGCAGACTGGGGACGTTGGCCCTCCGACACGACTGACTGCAAACCTTTTCGCAGGTCAGCGGCCCTGGGGTCGTGCGTGAGACGCCATGACGTGCAGCCCGTGGTCACGAGTTGGTCACGAAAGCTCGCACATGGAGCCAGAGGATGCGTACATGCAGGCGGTTAATCTTCGGACGACACTCGACCAGGTCGCGCAAAGGCATCCTGCGCAGGACGTCGGAGCTTCGACCCTGGCTGTCCTCGCCGCCGCTGTCGAGGCGGCGCAGATCGTCGTACCAGACAACTCGGTCGTCGCACCAATTGCGGGGTCGTTCCCGAGCGGCCAGCGCTCGATGTCGGCCGTGGATTGCCTTGTCGTCGCGACTCAGATTGAGACGGCCCTCCGGAAGTTTCGTCCTGGCATCGGTATCGCCTAGGACGACGACGGACCCTTCTGGCGCATGAACAGGTTGACGCTGTCGACCCATGATCTGGGCGCGAGGACGACTCAGCTTGTCGAACTCGCCGTGCGCTGCCTCATTCCGCTGGCCAGCCCAGGACGTGATGTCCTTCACGTCCCCAGTGTGATCAGCGCCCCCTTTTGGAGTGCTGTGGCGTATGACGAAAGTCCCGGCTTTCCGACCGGCTGAACCGGACAGGTGGCGAGCATCGCTCGCAGGAATTCCTCGAGGACTGCTCCCGCGAGGACGACCGGAGCGGCTGGGTGGCCGTTCGGATCGTCGCGGAGTTGCTGGACTTGCTCCGGATGGTACGGGCGCCCGTCCGGGTGGCAGAAGACAAACCCGCTGTCCCTGCAAGCGACCCGCACGAGTAACCGCTCCTGGGCCTGACGGGCCCACAGCGAACGGAGCATGGCGACGGTCCGGGAGTCGAGGTCGACCACCCGCGAGCGGCCGGTCTTGGTGAGTCCGCATATCCGGATCTGGCCGGCCACGCTCGTCACCGTCTGGCGGATCGCCACCGTGCCGGCGTCAACGTCGACGTTGCTCCAGGTGAGCCCGAGCCTCGGTGGCCTCCGAGCCACATGGATGTCGTGAACTTGTGCCAAGCCGAACCCCGACCCCACAGACGTCAGAACGGCCACATGCTGGTCACGAATTGTGCCGCCTAGTCCAGCATTCGAGGTAGTGGAACGCACCACAGGCGGCACGCCATCCGCTCCAGACGAGCCCATTCAGCACCAGGCGTCAGAGCGCGACTCGATCTCTGTCGAACTGAGGGTCTGTCCGTTCCGTGATGTCCCGGAGCGGCATTCGGTGACGCTCCCTCAGCTGTCGCCCGCTCTGTGACGTGTCGAGGAGAGTTCACTCGATGAGCTGAGTCGACTCACGGACGATGTCGTCGATCGGGGCGGTGGTCCCGGCTCTCCAATGTTCGGTGTGTTCCAGGAGTCGGCCGGCGTCTTCTACAACGACGCGGTCGCGGGATTCGACGGGCGCGTCGAGTTCCTGCCGCAGTGCGTGGGCTGCTCCGAGCAGCTGTGCGGCATGGCCGGGATGGTCGTCGAGATGCGCGAGCCCGAGGAGCTCCAGCGCTGCGGCGGTTCCCAGCCGGTTGCGGAGGGTCTCGCTGATCTCGATCGCCTCGCGCGCCAAGGGCCGTGCGGCCGCCGGGTGACCTCGGGCGAGGTGGACGTGGCCGAGTCCACAGAGGATGTTGGGTTGGCTCCCGAGATCACCGCTCTCGCGGACGATCGCCAAGGCCTGCCCGTGCAGCTGTTCCGCGGTGTCGAGATCGCCCCGCAGGCGAGCCAGCTCGCCGAGGTTGTTCAACGGCCGGGCCTTGCCCCACCGGTCACCGCCGCGGTCGAACGCCGCGAGGCTCTCACTCAAGAGGCGTTGTCCCGCTTCGAGACGCTCGCGTTCGACGGCGACGAAGCCGAGCATCAACAGCGCATACCCGCGCCCGGCATCGATCTCGTGGGCGGTCCAGATCTGCAGGGCCGCGGTTGCGTGGCGGTCCGCAACATCGAAGTCTCCCTGCAACGCCGCCAGATAGCTGGCCCACGTGGCCGCGGCAGCCTTTGCGAACCATGCTGCCTTGTCGTAGGCCATCGCCCGGGCAAGCCAGTCGCGGCCCTCGCTGAGCGTGCTCTTCGCGTCCCAGTACGGCGCGAGCGCAACAGCAAGGTCGAGCCCCGTCGCAGGATCGTGATCGAACAGCCACGATAGCGCGGCACACATGTCGGCGTACGCCCGGGATAGTCGATCGAGCGCCGCGAGTTGGTCGGGTCCGTGCAGGAGCGCAGCGTCTGTTCCCGCAAGTTCGGCATGATAGGTGGCGTGGGCGGCGAGGCGGTCTTCGGTCTCGGCCGCGCGTGCGAGCTGGTCGAGGGCGAAGGCCCGCAACGTCTCGAGCATCGAGAGCCGCGGTACGTCATCGACGCGTCGCAGGAGGTTGTGATCGAGGAGAACATCGAGGCCGTCCATCGTCTCGATCGCGTCGCCACCGGCGACGACGATTGCGGCCTCGGCCGTGAAGGCGCCGGTGAAGACTCCCAATGATCGGAAGAGACGCCGCTGGCCGTCGTCGAGGAGGTCGTAGCTCCATGCAATGGCGGCTTCGAGGCTGGCGTGTCGGTCGTCGTCCACGGTCGCGCGAGAGCGGAGGAGCTCCAATCGGCGGCCGAGGTGGGCTAGGAGTGATGCGGGAGAGACGACACGCACGCGTGGTGCGATGAGCTCGATCGCCAACGGCAGCCGGTCGAGGCGTTCGCAGAGCTCGGCGACGACCGTCCGGTCGCTGTCCGTGACCATGAAGGAAGGTGCCGTCGTTTGGGCGGTTCGCTCGAACAGCACAACGGCGGCGTCGGGGCCCAGCGGGGCGACTTCGTAGACGTGCTCGCCCAGTCGGCGCAGCGGTCGCCGGCTCGTGGCCAGCACCCGCAGCGCCGGACACGCCTGGAGCAGGTCGTCGACGATGTCTCCTACGCCGGGGAGGTGCTCGCAGTTGTCCAACACCAGCAGCGTCGCTTGTTGCAATCCGGCGACGACGGTGTCGCGCAGCGACCGACCCTTGGTCTGGCGCAACGACATCGCGTCCGCGATCGCCGACAACACGAGACCGACGTCGCGCAGGGGTGCGAGCAGCACTCGAGCATCCCCAATGACGCCTACCGCGCCGTCGGCGGCGGCGAACGCCAAGGTCGTCTTGCCCACCCCCGCCGGACCGACGAGCGTCACCAGGCGCGACACGACGAGCGCATCCCGCAGCGCGTTGACATCGCGGCCTCGCCCGGTCAACTCGACGCGTGACGGCGGCGCCAAACGCGGCGACACATGGTGCTGCACCCGCGCCTCGACAAGGACACTCTGGAGGTCGGCGAGATCGAGAACGCCCCGCTCGACGCACAGCTCGACAATTGCCGTCTCGGCTCTCGCGTCCGGCACCGCCGTGCCCGCTTCCCACCGTTGCACTGTCTTGCGTCCCACCCCGATGAAGGCGGCCCACTGCTCCTGGCCAAGACCGCAGGCGTGACGAAGGGTCCGAAGCGTCTCAGAAGCGGACATAGCTCATGGCCCTGACGCCGGATTGACGCGTTCGCGACGCCCGCCCGCCCCCATCACTCGCGGACACTGCTCGAAGAAGGCTACCCACCACCACCAAGGACCAATGATATGGAGCGATCACCGAGTCTGGAGCGAGAGCTCGACAAGATGTACACGGCGTTCTCCACCGGCGACGCCGACGCGATGGAGGCGATGACCTCGGCTCGCGACGGGCTGGTGTTCATCGGCACCGACCCCGACGAATGGCTGGAGGACCTCGCCAGCGTCCGCCAGCTCATGAAGGCCCAAGCCGGCGCAGGTGTCACCGTCGAGCACGGATCGCCCAAGGCCTACGAGGAAGGAACCGTGGGATGGGTCGCCGACCGAGGCCACTTCGTCCTCCCCGAGGGCGCGGGGAAGGTGCCGTTCCGCATCACCGCCGTGTTCCACCGCGAGGGCGGCACCTGGAAGCTGGTGCAAGAACACGCCTCGGTCGCACAGACCAACGAAGCATCCCTCGGCGTCGAGATCTAAACGGCGACCCCGGAGCAACAAGGAGGCACACCATGATGAAACGACTTCTCCTCGCCGCTGCCGTCACGGCCACGACGGCAGCCGGGGTCGTCTACCTCGCCGCCGGGCCCGCAGCGGCTTCCAAGACCCACGACATCACCGTCATCGAACACGACACGAACCTGCAGGACGAGGCGACCCACACGGCTCCGGACTTCACCAAGCCCATCCCACCCGGAGACACCCTCGTGTTCACCGCCGACCTCACCGAGCACTCGACCAAGGTCGGCGACGGTCATGGCGTGTGCACCGACGTATTCGACACCCACTTCGTGTGCAACGTCGTGTTCACCATCGCAGGTCGAGGCGACCTCGACCTGCAGGTCCTATTCGACGAGGCAGCACCCTCGGGCGACTACGCCATCGTCGGCGGCACGGGCGCATACGCCGAGGCGAGCGGCACCGGCCGCTACACCACCCTCGCAAACGGCGACAGCCGACACACCATCCACCTGCACCCCTGACACCCTCGCGGCAGGCGCGCGGTCAGGTGTTGGCGGCGTCGCCATGTGAGGACGAGTTGGCAGACGTTCACGGTTTCCATTCGGCAACGCTCCAGAGGTCCGCCGACTCGTTGGTGGAGGGAACCGTGGTGAGCGATCTCGACGGGCGCCAGGCTCGGCTTGACGCCACCTCTGTGACAGTCGTTCGCGAAGTCTGCTGGGCGCCCGGCGCATTGCTGAATGTTGGAGCAGATCGTCACGGGTCAAGGCTGACGTAGGGGCCTCGATGTTTGAAGGGTCAGTGTCCGCTGGGCGGCGAGACGTCTGGCTTGTGTCTCGGCGATCCACTTGGTCACGATGGCCGCGTCGGCTCCCTCGTTGAGCTCGGCCCGGTAGGCGGAGAGTTCCTTGTCGCATTCGGCCAGCCGCGGCTGCCCATGGAGGCCTGTTGGCACTCTATCGGAGCGCCTCGTCTGAAGGTCCAGCACCTGCGAGGGATGATCCGGCCCACGACCTGACTGCTCGTGCGGCCTTCAAGGCCGCCGTCGACGCGCTCTCAATAGAGGTGGCTCAACGCGCTCGCCA
>CAXMLU010000715.1:0-8442 GCA_964194255.1 uncultured bacterium | reverse complement strand
TCGGCGCGTACTTGGGGTTGGGGGTGTCTTGGACCTTGCCGCCCAACGCGGTGGTCTGGGCTTGGAACGCCTGTTTGTGGGCGTCGTGTTGCATCATGGTCGTCTGGGCGAACTTGACGATCACGGCGTTGCCACCCGAGATGAACGGCAACGTCAACGCGGCGCCGTAGGTGGCCACCGCCAGGCGTTCCAGCGACGATGCCGTCTGGAGAATCTGAATGTCGAGATTCTGATCGGCCGCTGCCGGCCGAGCCAACAGCGTGCTCAACGCCGGACCGAACACGCCAGCCGCGACCGCCCCACCGGCCCCTAATCCGAGGTTACGGATCAGGTGTCGCCGGCTCATATTGAACGCCGCCAACTCATCGGCGTCGACCTCGTCGCCGTTGCGGGCCCGATCGGCCCGCACGTCCCGGAGATCGGGTATCGAGGCCCGAGCCTGACGCAGCGCGTCTGACTGCAAGTCCTGAGACCCGGAGAGCAGCTCGCCGAGTCGTCGTTCGTCGATAGCCACTCGGACCACACCCTCCCAAATCGTGAGACCGCGACCGCTTCCACGAGTATTCGGCGCCCAGACGTAGATGGATGACGCCATTTCCAACTAGCACAGGCGGTCGAAGCTGTCCTGGTTCGTCCGACCTGACTCGGTGCGAGAAGCCCGGTCGGCAGGTACTCGTGGGCCGCCCCACGCGTGAGCACGATGGCAGCGTGTCGGCGAACATCTCGAACTGCTAAGTCCGACCAACCGGCACGCGCAATGGCCGGCGTCACCGGACGGCGATCCGTCGAGACCGACGTCGCGTCACGCCATAGACGTTCAGGCGGGGAGCTTTCAATCGTCAGTTGGGCACCCGGCTAGGGAAGGGAGCGAACGGTCGCTTCTGGAGGGTGGCGAAGAAGCGCTATGGCAACGCCGGAGGGCAGTTGCCAACCTGTTCCTCAGCGCCACACACCGACGGTTAGCATGCGGTGTTCCTGGTAGAGTGAGGACGCCCCTGCGGTGCCATGAATCCGGCTTCTCGTCGGCATCAACATTTGGGGAACCCGCCGGTCGCCCGAAGGGATCGTCTGCGGGCGTGAAGGTCGGATGCCACGACCTGCGCAGGCTCTGTGCCGCGGTCCGTCAGGGTCGGCGGCGTTTGCGTTGCGGCAGGTCACTCAACTGGATGCCGATCAACAGCCAGGTCGCAGCCGCCGCAGCCATGAGGAACAACACGATGGCGATGGCTGGGTAACCGAAGAGCTGCGTGCGAGTCGGTATTCGCATGATGAGCGCTGCTCCGATCACCAGCGAGGCGATGACCACGCCCGACGTGAGACGGTTGGCGAGCTTTTGGACGCCGCGCATGATGTCCTGCTCGTCGATCCCTTGCACGTTGAGTTTGAGCTCGCCGGCAGCGAGTGCGTCCATGACCTTGTTCACGCGACCCGGGAAGCGTTCGGCGAACTCCTTGGCCTCCATGGCCGCGGCCATGATGTTGCCTGGTCTCGCTGTTTGGGCGAGCTTGCGTCGCATGAGATCGGACCCTTGGCGTTCGATGGCGGCGTTGGGATCGAAGTCGGGGTCCAGTGTTCGGGCGACCTCGTCGAGGTTTAACAGCGCCTTGCCGAGCATGGTGAGCTCAGCCGGAAGGCGAAGAGCGCAATCGCCGGAGATGCGGGTGAGTTCGCCGACCACGGCGCCGGCCTGGAGGTCGCCGACCGTTGCGCCCTGGCTGTGGCCTACGAGCTCGCTCGCCTCCCGCACAAAGCGCTCGCCGTCGTAGCCGTCGAGTTTCGTGCCGAGGGCGATCGCGACGGCGGCCGCGTCGTGGCCGAGTCCCTGACTTACGGCAAGGAGCAACTTGATGAGGCTGTCCTGCATCTCGGGGGCCACGCGTGCAACCATCCCAAGGTCGAGCAGTGCCAACTTGCCGTCGTCGGTCACCAGCACGTTGCCGGGATGGGGATCGGAATGAAAGAAGCCGTCAACGAGGATCTGGTCGAGGTAGGCGGAGAACAACTCGCTGGCCAGACCGGCGCCGTCGAGTTCCATCCGGGCCAGCGGACCGAGGCTGGCGACGTTGCGGCCCGCCACGAAGTCCATAGTGAGTACGACGCCAGTCGTGTAATCGGCCACGGGCTGCGGGACCACGATGAGAGGATGATGGGCCAGGTTCCGCCCGAGCGTCTCGAGGTTGGCGGCCTCTTGGCGATAGTCGAGCTCGGCCATGAGCGAACGGCGAAACTCGCCGACCATGTCGACGAACCCGAGCCGACGGCCGGCTTCGGTGTGGGCGTCGGCGAACCCGGCGATGCTCTCGATGGCGTCCATGTCCTCCACGATCCGCGATCGGATGTTCGGGCGTTGGACCTTGACCGCAACGGGCCGGCCCCCGCGCAACTGGGCCAGGTGCACCTGTCCGAGGGACGCTGAGGCGAGCGGCCGCTCGTCGAACTTTGCGAACGCCTTGGACATGCGTACGCCAAGTTCCGCGTTCACGATGGCCTCGACCTCTTCGAACCCGAACGGCTCCACGTTGTCCTGGAGTCGGGAAAGCGCCTTCAGGTACACAGCAGGCAAGAGATCGGCGCGGGTCGACAGGAGCTGACCGAGCTTGATGAACGTGGGCCCCATAGCTTCGAGGTCGGCGGCAAGCCTGTCGGCATCTTCGCGGGCGGCGGCCGAGTCCTCGATAGCGAGATCCGGCTCGGCCCGATGGTCCATGCCAGCGCGGCCATGCTTGACCAACAACCACCCGATGTCCTTGTAGCGGCCGAGGTGTTTTGGCTTTAGCAGCATTCATCCCATCGTTTCGTAGTCCGGTCGTTACGAAAAGGGAACAAAAACGACCCAAGATTGATACTCACCCGAATGGCGGATCGCTGTCCGCTCCATGCCGCTCACCGTCTGGTCAGCCTCGTCTGCGGCTCCGACGTCCGTAGCCGATCCCACCTGTGAGTAGGAGAACAAGTAGGACGACAAGCAGGATGGTCAGCACGCATGGCATGTACCCAATCGGCGTCGAGCTCAAACGCTTCCTGGACGGCTCCTGGAGAACCGGTCCGCGGCGCCGAGTCCATCGCTTGCCGATACTCGAGGGGTGGTCGTCCGGGAGGAGGACCCGCCCTGGATGGTGGGTTTCCTCTTGTTCTAAACGGGGATAAGGGACTAGCGGCGTGGACTCTCCGCACCGCGAGGAGGTCCACCGTTATGGCGCTGGAGGAGCATCCGGGCAGTCGTTCAACCGAGGTGGTGTCGATGATGACCGCGTGGCTTGGGTCGTTTCCGGCGATCATTTTGTCGGTTCTGCTAGTGGTGCTTTGGGCTGCGTATCTGCCGTTCGTCAAGGGCGGCTTCCTGAATACGAACTACCAGCTGCTGATCAACACCACGACCACCATCGTGACGTTCATCATGGTGTTCATCATCCAATCGACCCAAAACCGTGACGGCCGGGCTCTGCAGACGAAGCTGGACGCGATCCTGATCGCCATCGAAGGTGACCACGACCACCTCATGGGGCTCGAACACCTCCCGGAGAAGGTGATCAAAGAGGTTCAGGCGAAGGTTCACGACGCGGTCGAGGACCTCACATCTGCACCCCAATAGGCGACCTCCAAACCGGCCATGACGCACGATTGGCCGGGCGCGGCCGCGCCGAAGACGGGAGACGAAACCCTGCGAATGGCTTCCCGACTTCCGCATGCGAAGCAGCGACCTCGGGTAGGGGATGTCTTTGAGCGCGAGAGGAACACGGTTCGTGTGATCCCAGAGGTCGCGGTGAGGTTCGAGGCGAATCCCCTTGCTGTATCGGCGGCGAGGCACTTCGTCGTCCACACGCTTCGCCGGTGGGATCTGGCCGTGTTTCCCGCAGACCTCGTGATCTCAGAGTTGGCAAGCAACGCCGTCCGTCACGCCTCCACAGCGTTCACGGTCCGGATTGCGAGGATTGCCGACACGGTCTTGATCGAAGTCGCGAACGGACATCCGCTGCTTCCGTCGCCCCGGGAGGCGTCTGGCGACGCCGAGGCGGGCCGTGGCCTCGCGCTGGTAGACGCTCTAACGCTGTCATGGGGGGCAAAACCCCGATCGCAAGGCAAAGCGGTGTGGTTTACGGTCCGCGCCGAGCCCACGACCGCTTCGGCGGGCACCGATGAGGCCCGCGTTTAGTCCTCCACGGTAAAGGCGCCGCTCAGTCGGGAGACCTCCAGCAGTCGGCTGTCCCGTTGCGATCGGCGGCGCAGGGTCAGCACGCGTCCGAGCCCGGCTAGTCGCTTTCGCCATTGGACGAGCGCGCCAAGCCCGGTGGAGTCCATTAACGTCACCGCCGACAGATCGACCCCCACCTCGCCGCTACCGGTGACGACGGAGCGGACAAGGGCGTCCGACAGTTCGGATGCGGTGGCCAAGTTGAAGCCGCGCGACAGGAAGCGATCCGATGTCCACCCCTCGGTTGCCGGGCCGGGCCTCTCCGCCTTCGTCGGGCAAGGAGTTTCGACTGGCACAGGGAACCCTCGGTGGTGGAGGATGCTCGGTGCTCGAGGTCTGCGGACCTGACCGGACACTTCCTGTAGAGAACCAACTGGAGGTGCTATGTCTCACTCGACGACACCCTGGCGGGCTTCCTCGGGATGGCACGGCCGGGCCGACAGGACGACCAACCACGAGCCCCAGGCGCCCGGCCACTCTGCAAATGCCCGACGGGCGGACACGGGTCGTGGGCTGAAGGGTAACGACTGCAGGCGCTGGGTACGACTCCGATACGGACACGTCCCCGACGGCGAACCGCCATGTCCGACGGGCGAAAGTCAGGCCGCGGTGATGAGAAACATCACAGGAGATGGACTCATGAGCGTGCCCCAGCAGGTTCTAGCCCGGATAGTCGGACGTGCCGACCGATGGCAGCGTCGGAGCAGGGTTGCCGGACCGGCCTACGCGGTGGTCAAGAAGTTCAGTGACGACGACGCCAACCTTCTGGTCGTGGCGCTTGGGTGGTATGGCTTCGCTGCCATTTATCCTCTGCTCCTGGTGGTCATCACCGTGTTTGGCTTCATCGGCGCCGCCTCGTTGGGTGACGGGATTCTCGGTACCCTGCACCACTTTCCGGTCATCGGGATGCAGTTCAAACCCGGCCCAGGGGGCGCCAACCTGCACGGCAGCACGGTCGGGCTGATTGTCGGGCTGATCGGTCTGCTGTACGGAGCCCAAGGCGTGACCCAAACCGCCGAACAAGCCATGAACACGGTCTGGAACCAGCCGGCGACTGAGCGACCCGGCTTTCTGCCGCGCCTGCTGCGCAGCCTGGGCGGACTAGCGACCATCGCTGGTGCGTTCGTCGTCAATGCATTCCTCGCCTCGATCGCCGCCGGGCATGGCCGGCCGCTCTTCCTACGAGTGGGGCTGGTCCTGCTGCTGCTAGTCGTCAACATCGGCTTCTACCTCGCCACCTTCCGCGTGCTGACCTCCGTCGAGGTCACTTCGCGTCAGTTGCTGCCAGGAAGCATTGTCGGCTCGGTTGGATTCACCGCGCTGACCACACTGGGTGCCGGTCTGGTTCAACATCAGCTACGCAACAGCAGCGACACCTACGGCGCGTTCGGTGCTGTGATCGGCATGGTCACCTTCCTGCTGCTGCTGGCCAAGCTCAGCCTGTACGCGGCCGAGATCAACCCGGTGTTGGCTCGGCGCCTCTGGCCTCGAGCTCTTCCCACCACGACGCCGACCGAAGCCGACAATCAGGTCCTGCGCGATGTGGCCCACCAGGATCAACGCCGCCCGGATGAACGCATCGGCGTGGGATTCGGCCGAGATGCCACGAGCGAGGCCGCCGTCGACGCCGGACAGGATGCGGGTGGCCGCGCCTAGGCGGTCGGCTCCCACTCGTCCAATGGCGGCGCCTAAACCATGTCATCCGCCACTGGGTGGTGCCGACGCTAGGGCTGTGGCTGCAAGATCAGTCGACCAGTGGTCGATAAGAGGGCCGCGGTCGAAGCTGCCGTAGAGCGCCTCGAGTTCGAGACCGGCGACGTCAATGAGGCCAAGCCACTCGTTCTTCGTTGCCCACCACAGTGAACTGGTGCCCCCGTCATCGAGCTTGATGTCGATCCGGTTGTCGAACACGTCGTAGCGCGGCGAGTGCGCGACCGGCTCGGAGTGGTACTGGCCGTACCATGCGTGCAGAGACATGATGGTCGAACGCAAAGGCATTCCATGCGAACCTGCCACCAGGACGAAGCGACGCAGCCACGCGCTCGAACGTCCGCCGCCGATCAGCCAACGTGGGAAGGTGCAACAGCGCCCGAAACGGGCAGTGGCCCTGCTGGCGCATCGAGTTCGAGATCGCGCACGTCACCTTGGCGTAGGTCCAGGTCAACGCCTGCGTCCGACGCAGCCGCTCGGGCAAGCGCGAGCATCGCCGGGGAGGAGTCGATACCCACAACGGTCCGACCGGTCGCGCGCGCGACCGCGATCGCAACGCGGCCATTGCCGATTGCGAGCTCGACGAGAGGGCTGTCAGCCGCCCGCCAGCCCGACCTAGAACGGGACATCGTCCGTCATGCCCGACGACCACTCGTCGTAGCGAGCTGCGAAACCCTCGTCCCAGGTCACACTGCGATCCTACGATCGACGTGCCCGCGATGCGCCAGTATTTGTGCTCGCAACGAGCCGCCGTGCCTGTCCCAACTGGGCCGAACCGACTCTGTGACCGGTCACGATGAGGATCAGCCGCGGCTGCCGTGATACTGCCGGAGACGCCGCACCGGCCTCTGTGACCGCACAGCCGCACAGGGCGTCGGTATCGACTCGATCAAGGCTGGCGATCGGGGGCGGCTCGCGCCCGACATTCGGGGACGCTGTTCTGGGATACGTCGCCGATACCTACGTGGGGATCGAGCTGCTCTCAGCACATCGTTGGGCGGGCCTGAGCAAAGGTCCATCGCCGGCCTTCGTGGTCCTCGGCGACGTACGCCTTGAAGCCGTGGTGCTTGATCGGCTCGACGATCGTCGCGCCGTATGTCGTCGCGTTCGCAAAATGCGCCTCGACATCGTCGACGTAGACGAATGGCTGGTGGGTCACGCCCGTGGCGTCGCCTACGGCGGGATAGAGCATGATGGCCCCGTTGCCGACGCGGATCTCGATCCACGTGAATTCCTCGGAGTCCTTGTCCGGGAGCGACGTCGTCGTCTCGAACCCAAACGCCTCGCACAGCCAGTGGGCGGCCGCGACCGGCTTGGCATAGTGCACGATGATATTCAGACGGGACAGTTCTGGCCTCGGTGTCGGGCGCCGCTTGATCCAGCGCGGGAGCCATTCGGGCGTCATGCGGACGAACGACAGGCCGGCGCCGCCGATCTTGCCGTCCGGCACGATGCCGTCGACGCGCACGCGTGTCCCGGTGGCGATCGGTTCGAAGTGCACCTCGATGACCACGTCATCGACTGAGCTTTGCCAGCACACCCGGGAGCCGGGCTCCCACACCGTCACTCGGCCCAGCTCCAATGACTCGTCCTGGTACAGCTCGAGGAGCCGTCCACCCACACCCGGCTCCAGGCGCCGCCCGATGCAGCGCGACGAGTCCCAGGCGTCGATGGGGCCGTTGCCCCACCACTCGTCGAGCTCGTCGGTGAAGGCGGTGAACGCCGTCAGGGGATCGACGTCGACGTCGATGGTCGAGGTGGCCTTCATCGTTTCTTTGCCTCCACGTGTCGCTTGAACGAACGGAGCTGGGTCTGCCACTCGGCCTGGAGTTGATCGAGGAACGCCTGCACGGCGACGAGCGACTGCGGGCGGAGCTTGAACACGCGCAGACGGGCGTCGTCGTGGACCCGCTCGTCCTCAACAAGGCCGGCCTCGAGGAGTGTCTTGAGGTGCCTGCTCATAGCGGGCGGTGACATGCCAGCGGCGTCGGATAGCTCGCCGGCGCGGTGTGGACGGATGCTCAGCAGCTGGACCACCTGGCGGCGCCTCGGGTCGGCGAGTGCCTCGAAGACATCCATCGCCGTAATAGTTAACACTGACGTGAATAGATGTCAAGCCGCGCACCGTGCCGGCGATTGGGGTCAGGCCGCGTTGGTCATCCAGGCCGTCCTTCTCGGGCAGTCTCGGCATCGGCAACGAGGATCGCTTCCGCAACCTTGGGCGGGGGCAGCCTGCCGTCAATGGTCGTCGCGGCGAAGCGTCGATAATTCGTCTCGACCGTGAATCTTCCCCACTGACGCCGAATGGCATCCCTCGATCGCAACCACCGACATTCGGGGCGAGGCGAGGCGGCACTTCGCCTCTATCGGTCTCAAACGTTGACGATCTGGACGCGCGGCTGCGGTGCTACATGATCCACATAGGACTCGACCACGACGCATACGGCGCGTTCACCTGACGAATGGACGAGCTCACTGCGATCACCGACAGACACTCGATCTCATCGAATGAGGCGAGTGGACCCCCCCCCCCCCCCCCC
>CAXMLU010000714.1:0-4570 GCA_964194255.1 uncultured bacterium | reverse complement strand
CCCGCCCCGGTAACCGACGGGTGGACATCGGAAAACAGGACTCCTCCTGCGCGGTCTTCAAATACCCGAGCGGGGTCGTTTCATGCGAGGGAGCTCCGAACCGGCCCTGGAAAGGGATCCGGTCGGGGCTGGCTCCCTGCACTTGGTTGACCCACTCGTGAACCCGTTTGAGTTTCAGAGTTCCGGGTGCGACTTCTGGACGGGTTCGGCCTGGGACTCGGCGCTCCCTTGTCTCGCGCCGGACCATCGGTGATTGGCAGTCACGAAGCGATGGCGTTACATGCCAATCCGTGGGCGCTAGCGAACTCCGATTTTCCCGCGACATGCGTGGAGTGCCGGCGTGGGTGGTGAACCCGGACCCACTGTCCGTGGCGATGAAAAAGTCCCCGCGTGGCCAACTCGAAGTATCCGCTCCTCGCTGAAGTATCCACCGGGAGCGTCCCCCAGCCGGAGACGGTGGCGGTGCCACACCACCAACACCGCTCCGACCGGAGGACCTAGCCATGCAATCAGCGAGGGAGAAGATGGACATGATTGCCGCCTACTGGGAGGTGGGCACCAGTCGGACTGCGACAACTGACCCGGGGCCTGCACTGTCGACCCGACAGCCGCACCACCGAGGGCATGACTCTCACTCCAGACCTGGACCTGCCCGAGCGGCACCGCGGCCTACCTCACCGTGACCGGACTCGACCACCAGTAATCCCGCTTCGACGGACCGAACGGCACGGACGCCACCTACCTCGCTGCGGCATTCATCGATCACCAGACCGTGCCGGAGTGATCACAGCCGGATGCCCGCTCACCGCCGTCGCGGACGGCGCATCGCTCAGAAAGCACCATCGAAGTCTGGCTGGAGGAGCCCACCCCGGCCACCACCGGTGTACAGCGACAATCGCATCGGGACGCTTCGGGCCCGGCGACACTATCGTTGTGACGACTTACCGGCTACAAAGGGGGTCCGCGGCGGATGAGGCCCGGATGGCGGCCCTGGGGGTGACGTGGCGTTCACCGGTGTGATGCGAACGGTGGCCTTGGGGGCGGCGGCCGTTGTCTTGGCCGCGTGCGTGGGGTCGTCGCGCACCGCCGGCGACTTCCGTCATAAGGCGACGAACACGGTCAAGGCCACGGACAGCGCCGTGGCCACCGCGATTATGGCGGCGCAGGCGTATCTCGGCGGGAAGGCGTTCGGTCCCTACGCCGGTGTGGTCATCGGCGACGCGGAGAAGGACGCGTCGTCCATTCAGGCGGCTTTCGACTCGGTCCAGCCTCCGGACAGCTCGTCGGTGGACGTCCGCACCCGCGTGGATGACGCGTTGCAGGGGGTGGCGAGCGCCTTGCCTGCGCTGCGGATCGCCGCGCGGCAGGAGGACAAGGCCAAGGTTGCGCTCGCCCTCGCGGAGCTCGAGAAGAGCCGCCATCCCCTGCAGACGCTGGAGGCCTTGTGACCGCCGGCAGCGGATCGCGCACGGTCGACGCCGGGCTCTGCCTGCTCGACCGTCAGATCGTGGACTGCGATGGGGCTCTCGTCGCCAAGGTCGACGACCTGGCGATCGAGGAGAGCGCGGCGGGCTTCCACGTCGTGGCCCTCCTGTGCGGGCCGACTGCTCTGGGTCCTCGCCTGGGCGGGCGTCTCGGCGTCTGGGTCGTCGCCATGGCGCGCCGACTCCGCCCGGGCGATGACGCGCGACCCTTCACGATCCCTCTGTCAGACGTACGCCGGTACGGAGCGGCGATCGAGCTGCGCGTGCGGGTCGAGGACCTGCCGCCGCTGCGGCTGGAGCAGTGGTTGGAGGAGAAGGTCGTGGCCCAGATCCCCGGATCCGGTCATGCGCCTAAGTGACCTCCTCGGCGCCGAGGTCCGGGCCGCGGACGGCTCCAGCCTGGGCACGGTGCACGACGTGCGACTCCGCCAGGAGCTCGGGTCAGGCTTGTCGGCCGAGGGGGCGGGCTCGTTCTGGGTCGACGCCCTGGTCGTCGGCCCGGGCGCGCTCGGAGCTCGTCTGGGCTACGCGCGGCGCGAGCTCGGCGGGCCGTGGCCGCTCGACAGGCTGATGGCCAGGCTGGCGCGCCGCTCCGTCGTGATCGACGTCCGCGACGTCGCCGAGCGAGACGGCCGCGTCATCCGTCTGCGGCGGGCAGCCGACCGGGCGAGCTGAGCAGCTCGACATGACCGACGGCCTCGATCTCCTCGCGGCGTGGGCCATGTTCGCCATCCTCGTCGGGCTGCTGGTCGGGGTCGTGCTGCGCAGCACGCACACCGATCCTCTGGCCGAGGCACGGCGCGACCTCAGCGACGACGACGGCGAGCCCGGCGGCGAGCACGGCGGCGACGATGCAGGCATCCCTTGAAGAAGTACCTGTCGGTCACGCTGGGGATCCTCACGGCCGTCGGCGGCTTCGTCGATATCGGCGACCTCGTCGTGTCCAGCGTCACCGGGGCGCGCTTCGGCCTGGGTTTGGCATGGGCGGTGGTGCTCGGCCTTGGCGGCATCATGCTCTTCGCCGAGATGTCCGGACGGATCGCCGCCCTGAGCGGTCGGGCCGTCTTCGACCTGGTCCGCGAGCGCCTGGGTGCGCGCGCGGCGTTGGCGAATCTCATCGCTTCGTTCGCCATTAACGGCCTCACTCTGGCGGCCGAGCTCGGGGGCGCCGCTCTGGCGATCGAGCTCATCGCCGGGGTCAGCTATCTGCTCTTCATCCCGCTCATCGCCTTCGTGGCCTGGCTCGTGGCGTGGCGGGCCAAGTTCACCTCGATGGAGACCGTGCTGGGGCTCGCAGGGCTCACGATGCTCGTCTTCGTCGTAGCCCTGCTCAACCTGCACCCGAGCTGGCACCACCTCACGCAGGAGGCTCTACACCCGGCAGTGCCTCACGGCGACGGCCACCCGACGTGGTTCTACTACGCGATCGGGCTCTTCGGCTCGGCCATGACCCCCTACGAGGTCTTCTTCTTCTCCTCCGGGGCGGTGGAGGAGGGCTGGACCGAGAAGGACCTGGCGGTGAACAAGGCGAACGTGTTCGTCGGCTTCCCCCTCGGCGCAGGCCTCTCGCTCGCCATCATGGCGTGCGCCGCGGTCGTGCTCAACCCGCAGGGCGTCGCGGTCGGTCACCTGTCCCAGGCGGCTCTTCCGATCGTGGTCTCCGTCGGCCGGACAGGACTGGGCTTCGCCCTACTGGGGTTCGTCGTCTGCACGTTCAGCGCAACGATGGAGACGCTGCTGTCCTCCGGCTACGTGGTCGCCCAGTTCTTTGGGTGGTCGTGGGGCATGAGGCTGCGCCCCAACCGTGCGGCGCGCTTCCACGTGGTCCTGCTACTCGTGCTGATTGCCGCCACGGCTCTCGTCCTGACGACGTGGGACCCGATCAAGCTCACCGAGTACGCGGTGGTGTTCTCCGCGGTCGCGCTCCCGCTGACCTACTTGCCCATCCTCGTGGTGGCGAACGACCGCGAGTACCTCGGGGAGCACACCAACGGCTGGCTCGCCAACGGGCTCGGCATCGTTTACCTGGTAGTGATCGTCGTGGCCGCGCTGGCAGCGGTGCCGCTGATGATCGCCACGAAAGCCGGACTCTGACCGCGTCGGCGATTACCTGATCTGACGGCCGGGCAGCGTCCACGCCGAAGGGAGATGGTCCCGCTGGAGCAGGAGCGTTCCAGCGCGAGGTGGAGCGCCTCGCCGCAACGGTGAGCCGCAGCGGGCAGACGGTCGCGGGCGCGGATTCCCTGACGGTGGCCTGCTCGCCAGCGCGCTGGCGGTGGGGAACGTCGCCGACGGGGGGGTCAAGGGCGGCGTGGTCGGATACTTCCCGCAGATCAGGCACCCGGTCCTCACCGCGCCGCCGGGCCGGCGGTCAGCGCGGCGGCCGCAGGGCTCGATGGCCGACAGCGTCGCGCGCCTGATGCTGTCCGATCTCGCGGTGTCCCTGACCGGCGTCGGCGGCCAGGGCAGCAGGACGGCCAGCCCGCCAGCACGGTCTGGGTGGGCACGTGGCGGGATGGCCGCATTCAGCAGAGGCTCTTGTGGTTCTCGGTGGTCCGTGACCTCGCCGCTGACGGGGTCCCCGTCGCGACGGCCCTGCCGGGTATTCGGTGTCAGTGATTCCGGCTACTACGAGTGGCTCGGCCGACCGCTGAGCGCCGTGACCTTGCGGACGCCTACCTGGCTAACGACATCGTCGACATCCACGCCGCGTCGCACAGCACCTACGGCGCCCGGCGGGTGCACGCCGAGCTGCGCCTCGGTCAGGGAGTGCGGGTGGCTCGCAAGCGGGTCGAACAGCTGATGCGCTGCACCACCTGTGCCGGCCTCCGGGCCGGCGACTAGATCAGACTCGCCTGAGGGGCATCTTGTCCCGAGTGGCGGTCACCGCCCCTACCGCGCCCCGGTGCACGCAAACCGTTGGCAAGGGAACCGCTCCGTGGTGGAAGGTTCGTCACTTGCTGGGCTGCGGTGCATGACACGACTTGATCTTTGGGTTCACGCCGACGTAGTTGAGAGGGCCGGCAAGAATCGTCACGACGATCGTTCCCGTCTTGGCACAATTCTCGGCAGACCCGCTGTAGTAG
>CAXMLU010000713.1:0-2910 GCA_964194255.1 uncultured bacterium | reverse complement strand
GGTCCTCGTCGAGCCCGACGGCGAGCGCACCATGCTCCCCGACCGCGCGGCGGCCGCCAACCTCGGCAACGTGCCGGCGGAGTGGGCCCTCGACCTCGATCTGCTCCACGTGCCTGCCTACTGTTTTGCGCGCGATCCTACCGCCGCTTCGACATCTGAGTTCGTCGTGGCCGCCACCAACTCAGGAGCGAGGGTTTCCTTTGATGCTTCCTCGGTAAGTGTGCTCCGCGACTACGGCATCAAGCGCTATCTCGATCTCGTGGAGAGGATGAAACCGGCGGTACTGTTCGCCAACGCCGGAGAGGCCGTCGCTTTGCAACTAAGCAGGTCGAGACCCGCCGAAGGCGGTATCTTCGTCGTCAAGGATGGTACGAGGCCAACTGCTGTGATTGAGTCGACCGGTCGGACGACGTTGGTGCCGCTCGACCACGTTGAGGCGATATCCGATACCACGGGAGCGGGGGACGCGTTCGCCGCTGGTTATCTCGCGGCACTATTGGGCGGGGCAGACCCGATTGAGGCGGTCCGAGCCGCTCACACCCATGCCCTGTCGGTGCTCATCGCGCCGGGCCGCCAACCGGGGAGCGGGCGGTGACGGCGCCGTTGGTCGTATCCGAAGAGGTCGCCTATGCGATCGCCAAAGGATTGCCGGTAGTCGCCATGGAATCAACGATCTTCTCGACGCTGGGCTTGCCCCAACCTTCCAACCGTGAGGCATTCGACCGCTGCACCTCAGCCCTCCGCACCGGTGGTGCTGTGCCGGCTCTGACCGCCGTGCTTGACGGCGCCTGGCATGTCGGAATCGAAGAATCCGACGAGGAGCGCGTGCTGGCCGGCACCCGCAAGGTCGCCGAACGAGACCTTGCCGTCGCGGCTGCCCAGCGGTGGCCGGTCGGCGTTACGACCGTGTCGGCTTCGGTCGCGCTGGCCGATCGAGCCCGGGTGGAGGTATTCGCGACCGGGGGGATCGGCGGCGTCCATCGGCGCGCGGCCGACACGGGCGACATCTCGGCCGACCTCGATGCCCTCGCATCCCACCCCGTTGTCACCGTGTGCGCCGGGGCGAAGGCGTTCCTCGACCTTGCTCTCACCCTTGAGTATCTCGAGACGGCCGGAGTCCCTGTGCTGGGTTGGCACCACGACTGGTTCCCTGCCTTCTATGTTCGGTCGAGCGGACTGCCCATCCCCCACCGGGTTGACTCGGCGGTCGAGGTCGCCGAAGTCCTCAGGTATCGGATACGAGAGAGCACTGGCGTGCTGGTCACGGTGCCCATCCCCGTCGAAGAGGAGCTTGACGAGGCCGACCTCTCCGCCTGCATCGAAACGGCCTTGGCCGACTGCGAGGTCCAGGGCGTCACAGGGTCCGCCGTCACGCCGTACGTGCTCAGCCTGCTCAGCCTGACGACCGGAGGGCGAAGCCTGGGAGCCAACCTGGCGCTCGCCGAACGAAACGCGCAGGTCGGTGCCGAGATCGCAGTCGCGCTCGCGCGGCTTCGGTCGGCTCAGTGACGAGCGGGCGAACTGACCGGCCGGATCTGCCGTGCCCGACGCGAGCACCCACGCTCAGTGAAGCTGAGCCGACGTGGCGACCGCGCCTCACCATGTAGATGCGCCAGGCGGTGGTGTCGTGTGGTCTCCTTGCCGAGGTACGACGTGAGATTCGTACCGCCGGGAGCAACGCCAAGGGCCAAGCCTGGGAGTCAACGGCGATACCGGAGATCCGCCGACAAGCCGCCTCCCTTGCCCGCCGGCTCGGAGATTGCGCTTGGCGGCCGGCGCTTGTACCAGCGGTGAACGCTACGCCCATGGCCTCCTGAACCTCGGCCTCGGTTGGGTGAGGCGAGCTCCAACAGGGACGGGTGGCGTTGACCGATTCGACCACCTGCCGGCGACCCATCGACGTCGGCCAGGCGGTGGGCGGAAAAGGCTCGCCATTTGGGCGTACGTGGACGACAATGCCGAGGTGACATCTGCAGATCGCCCCGGCGAGTCCGTGCCGAACCGGTGGACAGCGTCCACCGTGTACGCCGACATGTGGGTGGACCCGGACGACGACCCTCGCGACAGCGGGGACGAACTGGCAGACGAGCGGTCGACGCTGAACGAGTACCTGCGCGCCTACCGCTTGACCCTGCAAATGAAGTGTTCGGATCTGGACGCCAGCCAGCTGGCCTCCCGGTCGGTGCCGCCGTCCACCATGTCCTTGCTGGGGCTGATCCGGCACATGGCTGAGGTGGAGCGTCACTGGTTCCGGCGCGTGATGGCCGGCCAAGATGCTCCGAAGATGTACTGCAACGACGACGATGGCGATGGTGACTGGAACGGCGCGGTAGCCGACCCGGGCTGTTGTCGCCGAGGCGTGGAACGCGTGGCGGGACGAGATCGCCGTCGCCGAGCAGATCGTCGTCGAGTCAAGCGATCTTGGCACCCTCGGTCGAAACAGGGACGGCAGCACTCTTCAGTTGCGCGAAGTGCTCGTTCACATGATCGAGGAATACGCCCGGCACTGCGGACATGCCGACCTTCTCCGAGAGCGGATCGACGGCCGCGTCGGTCAATAACGTCGCTTCTTCGGCTCCACCGGCGGCATCAAGCTCAACAAACCTGTGGTCGGCATGGCCGCCACCCCAGACGCTGGAGGCTATTTGGAGGTGGCCTCAAACGGCGGAATCTTCAACTTCGGCGACGGCCCGTTCCTGGGTAGCACCGGGGGCATCCGGCTCAACGCCCCGATGGTCGGTATGAGTCTCGTGCCAGGATTCAATGGGCCCGGCTACTGGGAGGTGGCCTCTGACGGAGGCATCTTCACCTTTGGCAGTGCTGCATTCCTCGGCTCCACCGGCAGTCTCAAGCTGAACCAGCCGATCGTGGGTATGGCCGCAACCCCCGACGGTGGCGGCTACTGGCTGG
>CAXMLU010000712.1:0-2660 GCA_964194255.1 uncultured bacterium | reverse complement strand
ACTCAGAGCGCTGACACGCCGGGCACGGCTCGACGTCCTGATTGTCTCCGTACTGACGGTGACATCTGCCGTCCAGATCGCTGGCCGCTGGGTGGGCTCAAAGCCGCCGCCTGACAACCACCATCTGCACGCCGCACGGCTGTCTCAGCTCTATTCGATCAGGGTCATCGATGACGCCTTCTCCGGCGACCGCCTCCTGGGAGCACTTCGCGGAACAGTCGGGTTCTCGGCCGCGGTTGCCGTCGGGATGGCCATCTTTACCTTTCTGCTTCTTCTCGCCATCATGTATTCGATTCGCGGTCGCCCGGTCCCGCTCTTCCTCGTGAGCCTGTCCTTTCTGCTGTATGCCTTGCCGATGACCTTCCGAGGCATCACCTCGGTCCCCTCCAGCCAGGTGTTCGCCGTGGACGCATCCCGCTACAGCGCCGGACCTACCATCTGCATCCTCCTCCTGGTAGTGGTCGCAATCGATCAAACGATCCACGCTGGAGCGCGGCAGGGCTGGCTCAGGATCGGTGAGGTCTTGATCGCGCTCAGCTGTCTCGTCCTGGCCGTGAACTTCTCTGTCGCAACCGGCCGGCTGAACACGAAATCATGGTCGGACGCCATCACACAAGGCGAGGCAGCGTGTCGTACTTCGTCTGCGTCAGTCGTTGCCGTCGGGGTGGCCCCGAACCCGGCGACCTGGCGCATGGCCCTGTCCTGCCGTGAGGCCTTCCCCTAGCTAAATCCGGCCATCGGCGAGGGCCAGCTCGACCCACGGAATGACTTCGTCGAGCATGGCGTCGAGACTGGTCGTAGCGCGGAAGCCCAAAACACTGGCCGCCTTCTCAACCGACGGCACCCTTCGCTGGACGTCGTAGAGATAGGGGTCGTCGGAGGCGTACGAGAAAGGTACCCCTGGGCCTTTGATCTTCCGCCAGATGAGCTCGGCCAGCTCCAGAACGGTGGTCGACCGGTCGGTGGAGAGGTTGAAATCCTCATTGCGGGCGGCCGGCGAGGACATCGCCGCGACGATGCCTCTGGCCAGGTCACCGCCGTAGGTGTAGTGCCTGACCTGCGTGCCGTCGCCCAGGATGTGCAATGGGCTTTGTCCACGCAGCACCTTCTGCACGAGGTCCGGTACCACATGGCTCATGGCCAGCTTCACGTTACCGCTGGCCACTTCGACATCACCAAGGGCTCGGCCTTCGCCGACACCTACGCAGTTGAAGGGTCGAACGATCGTGTAGGGGAGTTGGTATTGCTCCCACGCCGCCCGAGCGAAGTATTCGACCGCCAGCTTCTGAAATCCGTAGGACGACAACGGGGGTGGAACTTCCCTCTCCTGCCCCTCGAAGGAAGGCCACGACCGCGCCGACTCGTAGACCATCGACGAGCTCAAATAGGTGACCTTCTGGAGAGAACCCGATTGGTGCGCCTTGATGGCCGCGTCACATGATGCCGCCATGATGCGCTCGTTGGTCGCTAGCAGGTCATAGGCATAGGCATGGAAGTACGAGATCCCGCCGATCATCGCCGCACCAGCGATGAAGTGGTCACAATCCGCCAACAGCTCGGACATCAGGTCGATGTCCTGGGCGTCTCCTACCACCAGCCGGTAGCGGGGATGCTCGTCGTACGACTTGGTCACGGGCCCGTATTTTGAAAAGTTGTCGACACCGACGACGTCGTAGTCCTGCGCGAGGAGTTCCTCAACGACATAGCCGCCGATGAATCCGGCCGCGCCACTCACCAATACCTTGGTCATCTACGGGCCTGGTCGTTTGTTTCCGCCCCGAAGCTCGTCGAGGGTGAGCTTGGGACCAAAGGCGAAACGGTACCAACGCAGATACCGGGGCAGCCAAGTCATGAGCTTGAAGTTGGACACGCCGAAACTTCTGTCCAACCAGATGGTGGGGATCTCCGCCACCGGCAGCCGCAGCCGGCGGGCCTTGGCCACCAGCTCCAGGCCGACCTCGAACCCCGAGTCCGACTCGATCCCCACCTCGGTGACAAAGGCCCGGGAATACGCCTTGAACGAGTTGGTGGCGTCATGGGTGCCGACTCGGGCCAGGGAGTACAGCGATTTGCCTGCCAGGCGGGACATCACACCCTTGAGAATCGGCCCGCCCACCTGCTGGCCGCTACGGATATAACGCGAGGCGGCGGCCACCACGACGCCGCGCTCCACCAGGCGGGTCAGTTGGTCGATCTGCTGCGGGTCGTCGCAGCCGTCGGCCATGGTCACCACCACCACCTCGGCCTTGGCGTTATCGACACCAAAGCGGATGGCCCGGGCTGGTCCGGGACCGTAGGTGTTGAGGGTGGGGATTAGGCGGTCCTCCTCGACGGCATACTTCTCCAGCCACGGCGCCGTCGTGTCCTCCGCCGAGTCATACACGACCAGGACCTCGCAGGGCAGCTGCACCGCCTCGAACACCCGCTCCAGATGCGGCAGGATGTGCTCGCCCTCGTTGTAGGCAGTGATTACCACCGAGACCCGAGGCTTCATATTATGACCCCCTCGCCCCTGATTCCCCAGATGTCGATGACGGGCTTGTTCGTCTGCAAGTCGATGTACAGCGCGTGCGGCGCACCGATAACGAACAGGTCGGCCCGGCCAAGCACTTCGTCCAATGACACCAGGTTGGGGTCGGTCGTGACGAACGGATCTGTAC
>CAXMLU010000711.1:0-1782 GCA_964194255.1 uncultured bacterium | reverse complement strand
CACCACAGCTTCGACATGAAGAAGGACATGGGTGGACTGCGCAAGTACATGCCGATCACCCATTGGACGTTCGTGATCGGCTCGCTAGCTCTAGCCGGGATCTTTCCCTTGGCCGGATTCTGGTCCAAAGACGAGATCCTGGTGACGGCGGGACACAACGGCTATCGGACGTTCATGATCGTCGGCCTGATCGGGGCGGCGATGACCGCCGCCTACATGGCCCGGGCGGTCTGGCTGACTTTTTATGGCGAGTACCGCGGCGAGCACGCGGCTGGGCACGACGAGGCCGGGGCGCACGAGCCGGCCGCCGGGGAGCGCGACCCGACCACGGGCGCCGTGGCTCACGACGCCCACCGAGGTCCGCACGAGTCCGAGCCGGCCATCACCATTCCCCTCGTCGTGCTGTCCGCCCTGGCGGTTGTGGCCGGGCTGTTGTCGATCGGTGGGGTCTTCCGCAAGTGGACGGCGAACGCGGTCGTCGTGCACGCCATGGCTCTGTCCCATGTCACCGAAGCCAAATTCTCGATCCCCACCGCCATGCTCTCGGTGGCAATTGCCCTCGCCGCGATGACCGTGGCCTGGCTCTTCTACGACGCCCACGCGTTCGCCAAGTTGCATGGCCTGACGGAGCGTTCCCGGCTGGCCCGGAGTGGGTACGCCTTCCTCTTCAACAAGTACTACCTCGACCATCTGTACACCGACATCATCGTCGGTGCCATCAAGGGGCCGATCGCCCGCGCCGCCTATTGGACCAACCAGAACATCATCGACGCCGTCGTCAACGCCGCCGGCATCGGCTCTCGCAAGGTGGCCAACTTCGTCTACGACGTCATCGACCAGAAGGTCGTCGACGGCGCCGTCAACGGCACCGGCTTCGCCGCGGAGGAGAGCGGCGCGCAGCTGCGCCGCATCCAAACCGGCAACGTTCAGCGTTACGCCGCCCTCTTCTTCGGTCTCGGTGTGGTCGCCCTCGGCGTCGGCATCGTGACCCTCTCCTAAGGGGTGACCACAGACTTGACGCCGCAAACTCGCCCCACCGAAGATCCCCCGCAGGCCTCCCCCCTACGAGCAGAGAGAGCGCTATGAACGGCTTCGATCATTGGGCCCTTTCCCTTGCGGTGTTCCTGCCCCTGGCCGGCGCCGTCGTGATGATGTTCTGGTCGGCCAAGGACGAGAACTTCCACAAGGGCACCGCGCTGGTGACGACGCTGGCTTCGTTTGGGATCGGTATCTACCTGCTCGCCCGCTTCGACTACAACCGGACCAAGGACCTTCAGTTCGCCGTCGACAAGCGGTGGATCGACGTCATCAACAGTCACTACCACGTGGGTATCGACGGGATCTCGCTGCCGTTGCTCGTGCTCTCGATGCTGATCACCGTCTTGTGCGTGGTCTACAGCTGGGACCACTTCCCCGAGCCGCACAATCCCAAGGCGTTCCTCATCTTGATGCTGGTCCTGGAGACGGGGATGAACGGCACGTTCGTGGCCGAGGACCTCATCCTCTTCTTCGTCTTCTTCGAGCTCGTGCTGCTGCCGATGTACTTCATGATCGGGGTGTGGGGAGGGCCCAACCGGCAATACGCGTCGATCAAGTTCTTCCTCTTCACCCTGTTCGGCTCGGCCCTGATGATCCTCAGCTTCCTCGCCCTGTTCTTCAAGGGCGGGAACACCTTCGACATCCCGACGCTGGTCCAGCACGGTTCGGCTATCGCTAAGAACACGCAGCTGTGGATCTTCGGCGGCCTCTTCATGGGCTTCGCCATCAAGGTGCCGATGTTCC
>CAXMLU010000710.1:0-2129 GCA_964194255.1 uncultured bacterium | reverse complement strand
GACACTAGGGTGAGCTCATGGACGAGGGACGGCCCATCTCTTACCTGGCTCTGACCGTCGGTACGCCTGTCGTGAGTTACACGGGGACGGAGTTCGGCCAGGTCGAGCACGTCCTCCAGGTTCCCGACTTGGACCTCTTCGACGGGATCGCGGTCAAGACCAGGCACGGCCTGCGGTTCGTGGACCGAGATCAAATCGCGGACATCACCACGACACTGGTTCGCTGCTCGCTCAACGACGATGAAGCGGCCTCGCTACCGGCTCCAAACGGTCCCCCTGTCCTCGGCGTCGATGTATCCCCGGAACTCTCGCTCACAGCGAGGTTTGGCCGTCTCTTCGGACGGGCCCACTGGAAAGACCTCGACAAGTAGATCCCATGCGAGCCCTCGAACGGGTGGAGACGGCCCTGGCCCGTCGCCGATCGGCGCCACACGACCTGTCGAGACGGCCGTTCCCCGACCGACCGATCGGCCGCGATTGCCTCCCTCAGATCCGACACATCGTCGTGTTGATGATGGAGAACCACTCCTTCGACAACTATCTCGGGACGCTGGGCCGGGGCGACGGTCTGCCAACCGACGAGCGAGGCGCGGTCGCGGTGACCAATCCCACCGCGGCGGGAAACGACGTCGCCGCCCGCCACCTTCCATCGACCTCCCAACACGCGGGGGTACCGACGCAGTCCTGGGAGGCAAGCCACATCCAGTGGAACGAGGGAGCCAACGACGGCTTCGCCGGGGCCGTCGAACGGTGTACCCCGGGAGGCGACCCCGCCATCGCCATGGGGTACTGGACGCAGGAGGATCTGCCCTTCTATCACCGCCTGGCCGAGGTGTTCCCGGTGGCGGACCGCTGGTTCGCCTCGTGCCTCGGGCCGACCTTTCCCAACCGTCGCTTCCTCGTGTCCGGCACGTCCAACGGCCTCACGAGCGATGTCCTGCACCACTGCGTGGACTACCCGGCCAACGGCACCATCTTCGACGCCCTCAGCCGGCACGGAGTCAGCTGGGTCAACTACCACTCCGTTGCTCACACGGTTCCCGTGCTCAGCCGGTCCGCCGGCGTCCACGGACTGCGCGGCGCCAGGATTCTTCGCGGTGCCTTCCAGCGGCTGTCCCGGCGGGAGGAAGACGCCAAGGCGTACCTGCAGTTCTCCGCCGACGCCTATCCGCTCGGCCTCCTGAGCTACCTCACCCACCTGCGGACCGTCGACCGTTTCGTCGCCGACGCCGCCACCGGCACTCTTCCGGCGGTGTCCATCGTCGACCCCGACTTCCGCGCCAACTCGGAGGAGAATCCACAGGACATCAGGGCCGGCGAGGCCTTCGCAGCGCGCGTCATCCATGCGGCCATGCACGGCGCGGACTGGATGGGCACGCTCCTTATCTGGTGCTACGACGAGCACGGCGGTTATTACGACCACGTCCCGCCGCCGGCGGCCCTCGAGCCCGATGGCAAGCTTCCCGAGGCGGGGCCGCCGTGGCGTTTCGACCGCTACGGCTTCCGCGTCCCGGCCGTCGTCGTGTCACCCTACGCGCGCCCCGGCTACGTCTCTCACGTGGTGCGCGACCACACGGCGGTGCTGAAACTCATCGAGCGCAAGTGGAATCTGCCGGCCTTGACGGAACGTGACCGTTGCGCCGACGACCTGCTCGACATGCTCGATCTGGAGAACCCGCCGGCCTACGCCAGTCCGCCCGATCTGAGCAGGTGATCAGCGGCGCTTGCCCTTCTTACGGGGTCGAGGCGCGGGTCGGGTTCCGCCGGGACCGGCGGCCGGTCGGGGTTGGCCACCGGCCGGTTTGAGCACCGGCGTGGATGCGGCCGCATCGCCGTTCTTGGTGTCGCGGGGCGTGCCGCGCGGCTCCCGCCGGCCCGCCGGTGCCGACGCCGGTGCCACACCCGCCGCCGGGACGAGCAGTCCCGCCGCAGCCGCGGCCGGGGTCAGCGGCGCGCCCTGAGCGCGCGATGCCAGCCGCGCCCGGATGGCCGCGTAACGGGGCTCGCGTTCTTTCAACATGGCCAGCACCGGCGAGGCAATAAAGATGGAGGAGTACGCACCGGTGGTCAACCCGATGAACAACGCCAGCCCGAAGTCCTGCAGCGTTGTCGCACCCAAGGCGAACGCC
>CAXMLU010000709.1:0-3164 GCA_964194255.1 uncultured bacterium | reverse complement strand
GGCGTGGATATTGCCGGACCGGCGGGCGTGGCGGGCGACGGGGAGACGGAGCGGCAGACATTGTTCTTGACCGGACCGTCGTTCTCCATTCGCGGCGGTACCGACGAGATCCAGCGCAACATCCTCGGGAAGCGGGTACTTGGGTTGCCTCCGGAACCAAGGGTCGACAAGGACAAGCCGTTTCGGTGACGGGCTTGTCGCTCCCACCGTCGTGCGCAGTACCCTTCCCGGCATGACCGCTACTGCCGAAACCGCCGCTGTCTCTGCGGAAGAGGACCTGGTCCAGGCGCACATCGACGAGTTGCTGGCCGCCCACGACCCGCGTTCCCTTTCCCCTCGAGAGTTCCTCGGCCATCAGTTCGATGCCGGACTGGCGTGGGTGAACTTTCCCAAGGGGTACGGCGGCCTCGGTGTTTCGCCCAAGCTGCAGAAGCTCGTGAATGAGCGGCTTTTCGCGGCCGGCGCCACCAATCCGATGCACCGCAATCCCATCGGCCACGGCATGGGCGCCCCCACCGTGTTGACGCACGGGAGCGAGGCGCAGAAGCAGCGTTACCTGCGGCCGCTATTCACCGGTGAGGAAGTGTGGTGCCAGCTCTTCAGCGAGCCCGGGGCCGGGTCGGATGTGGCCGGGCTCTCGTCTCGTGCGGTGCGAGACGGTGACGAGTGGATCGTGAACGGCCAGAAGGTCTGGACAACCCTCGCCCACATTGCGCGCTGGGGAATGCTGATCGCGAGGACCGATCCCGATCAGCCCAAGCACAAGGGCATGACGTACTTCGTCGTCGACATGCACGCCCCTGGCGTCGAAGTACGGCCGTTGCGCCAGATGACGGGCGAAGCCGAATTCAACGAGGTCTATTTCACCGACGTACGCATCCCCGATGAGGAGCGCCTGGGCGACGTCGGCGAAGGATGGGGTGTCGCCCTTACCACCCTCATGAACGAGCGGGTCTCTATCGGCGGGACGATCGCGCCGCGCGGATCCGGACCGATCGCCGAGGCCATGCGCATCTGGGAGGAGCGGCCAGACAAGGACCCGGTCAGAAGGGACCGCCTCGTCCAGCTGTGGATCGCCGCCGAGGTGGTCCGGCTGACGAACATCCGGGCATCGCAGAATCGCCAGAAGGGCACCCCGGGACCAGAGGGATCCATCGGGAAGGTGACCGCGGCCGAGCTCAACAAGGACATCTTCGAGTTCTGCGTCGATCTGATGGGACCGGCCGGCACGCTCTACGGCTCCTACCAGATGGCCCGCCCCGAGACCACCCTCGGATTCGATTCCATACAGAAGGCGTTCCTTCGCATGCGCGCCAACTCCATCGAGGGAGGGACGTCGGAGATCATGCGCAACATTCTCGGCGAACGGGTCCTGGGTCTTCCCGGCGACGTGCGGGTCGACAAGGACCGCCCGTGGCTCGAGGTGCCCCGCAGCTGACATCCCGCCCGGCACGGCGCCACGGCAGCCAATAGGGTGCCGGGGATGTCAGCGGAATCGATGCCCGTCGACCTGCTCAGCGCCTACGCCGAGGCCACTCCCGACAAGCTGGCCGTGATCGAAGATCGGACGGACGGGACCGGCCTCACGTGGACCTTTGCTGAACTCGAAGCCCAAGCCAACCGGCTGGGGCACGTCCTCACAGACCTGGGCGTCCGGCGGGGCCAGAAGGTGGTTTGGTGTGGGCAGAACTCTCCGGGCGTCGTCGCCATAACGCACGCCGCCCGCAAGGTCGCCGCGACCGCCGTCCCGCTCAACTATCGGCTCGCGCCCGACGAGGCGCTCTACGTGATCGACAACTCCGATGCCGTCCTGGTCTATGTCGACGAGGAATTCGTTGACCTCATCGCCGGCATCCGGGACCGGCTAGCCAAGGTCACCCATGTGCTCGTCTTCGATCGTCGAAATGCCCAACCTCTGGACGGCGACATGGACGACGCTGACCGCCTGACCGCGGCGGCCAGCGCCGAGCGGCCGCGCATCGAGGCCAGCGGCGCGCCCCCGGCGACCATGATCTATACATCCGGCACAACGGGACACCCGAAAGGCGCGTTGCGCAACGCCAGTGGCGACCCAACCCAGACCGCCGCCCTCATCGCCCACCTTGGCTATCGCCCGGACGACATCTATTTGACAACCGGTCCCCTTTACCACTCCGGACCGGGCGGCTTCATGGCCATTGCCCAGGCCCTGGGCCAGACCGTTGTACTGCAGCGCCATTTCAACGCGGAGGACTGGCTTCGCCTGGTCGACACCCATCGGGTCACCTCCACGTTCGCCGCCCCCACACCAATCCGGATGGTCTGCAACCTGCCGGCCGAGGTCAAGGACCGCTACGACCGATCGAACATGCGGATCATGGTCGCCAACGCTGCGCCCTGGTCCTTCGCCCTCAAGCAGGCGTATCTGGCTGACTTCCCACCGGAGTCGCTGTGGGAGGTCTACGGCTCAACCGAGCTCGGCGTCGACACCATCCTCGCTCCGGCCGATCAGCTCCGGAAGCCAGGGTCATGCGGGCTACCGGCTCCCGGGGCCGACATCGTGCTCCTCGACGACGACGGCAAGGAGATCACCCAAGCCCACGTGCCCGGCGAGCTCTATGTGCGGGCCGCCAACGTCTTCACTACCTACTACAAGGCGCAAGACAAGTACGACGCCGACACCCGAGGAGAGTGGCACACGGTCGGCGACATCGCCTACCGCGACGAGGAGGGTTACTACTTCATCTGCGATCGGAAGAAGGACATGATCATCTCGGGCGGGATGAACATCTATCCCGCTGAGATCGAGTCCGCCCTCGAGGCCCACCCCGACATCTACGACGTGGCCGTATTCGGGATCCCAAGCGAGGAGTGGGGCGAGACCGTCCATGCGGTCGTCGTGGCCAACCCGGGCGCGGCACCCTCCGCCCACCTCGACGCGGCCGCCGTGATCGCCTTCGCCAAGGAGCACCTCGCCGGCTACAAGGTCCCCCGATCGGTGTCGTTCGTCGATGAGCTGCCGCGCACCGGCTCGGGAAAGCTTCTCAAGCGGGTGCTGCGCGAGCCTTTCTGGCAGGGACGTTCGACACGCGTCTGACCCTTCCGCCGGCCGGCGGTGGCGGCCCGGGCCAACCTCGGACGTCCAATCGCTGCCACCGCACACCTCCGGATCAGGAAATGTCGCG
>CAXMLU010000708.1:0-4598 GCA_964194255.1 uncultured bacterium | reverse complement strand
GCCGAGGGTGTCCACGGCGTCGGCGGGCCCCAGGGAGCGGCCCTCCTCGACCAACACGATCAGCCCGTCCGCTTGGCCCGCATCGGCCTGTAGGGCGGCTCTGAGGGCGAGGTAGCACGGTCCCCGCACCACCACGTACCACTCCGCTCCTGCCGTGCGCCAGGCGTCTCGTGGAAGGGTTCCTCCGTCGATGACGACGATGTCGACGTCGTGAGTCATCTTGCGGGCCAACCGGAGTGATGGTGTGACCTCGATGGTGCCTTGTGCGTCGCCGGGGATGCCGAGCAGCGCGGCCATGTCGGTCGGGTCCTGGGCGACCAGCAGCGTTCTGTCGTGGGCGGCGGCGTGGACGGCGAGCGCCGCTGCTGTGGTGCTGGTGCCCTGGCCACCGCGGGCGCCGATCAACACGATCGTGCGGGTCACGGATGACTCCCGCCGATCACGGGACACTCACGGCGCAATATCGGGCCGATCACACTTTTCGGTGTGACCCAGGAGGGGGCGGGGCAGGCGGCGGGCTTCCCCGACGGTCGCCGCCTGCCCACCCCGATCTGTCCGACACCAGCGGAGGCGATCACCGGGATGCGGCTTTGGCGTGGGCCATGCGGTCGAGATCGGTCTGGTGCACGGCGGCCAGGTGGGCCGGGAGCCGCATGATGTGGCGGCGGGCTAGGGGCGGGAAATGCCGGCGCATGGCCAGCTCGTCGCCGGCGATCACCGCCATGTCGAAATCGACCAACCGCCCGAGGGCACGGGAGATCACCTTGGAGTGCCGGCCGGTGCCGCCGCCCAGGCCGAGCTGACCGGCGAAAGCGCCGAGCGGGACAGTGATCCCGTCGGGTGAGTGCTCCAGGGCCCGCGCCAGCGCCCGGGCCGCCAACGTGGCGCTGGGCCCGAGCACAGACAGCCAGTAGGTCTCCACGTAGCCGGAGCGGGGGTCGAACCCGAGCGAGTCGATCACCGGGTCCTCCATCGCGACGACGCGGAGCGGATCGTGAACAGCGAGCCAGTCGAGGCTACGCACGGCATTCTCCTTGGGAAGGGAAGTGGTGGCATGGAAAGCCCGTTGAGGCCAGTCGTCAAGAACTTTGATGCCAGCGGTGCTTGACACGTACGTGTCAACCGCTCAGGCGTCGTCGTCGTCGATGCGATCTTGCGGACACTGGCGCCCAGGGAGGCGAGGCGCATGTACCCGGCGGCCTCCTCGACCGCGCCGAGCGGGACGCCGTCGTTCTCGTTGAGCATCGTCTCGCACTGCTCGGCGTCGGTCAGGGTCCGCACGATGCAGGGCAGGACCTCGACGACGGTTTGGCGCCACGCGGCCAGTCGGCGATGGCCAGCCACGACCAGATAGGTGCCGTCGTCGCTGTGCGGGGTCACGATCAGCGGGACCAGCACGCCCATCTCCCGTATCGATCCCGCCAGGCGAGAGATGCCGTCGAGGCGTTGCCGGAGGTTGTGCGGGTTCGCGACGAGAAGGTCGATCGCGATGTCGACCAGGGTCGGTTGGGTTGAGGTCGGGAAAGTCACGGTTGGCTCCTCTCAAGGCCGTGCTCGGAAAGGATCTGTTGGCAGAGGGCGGGCCAACCCGGCCCGCAAGGGGTGACCGTGAACGCCCCGTCTGTGAGGCGCACCTCGACCGCGTCGGCGCCCCTGGACACGATCCACGTCCGGCCGTCAACCGAGGCGACGGCGCGGGCCTGCCCCACGGCCAGAGCCACGCTCGCTGTTGCCTGGCCGCGTCGGCCCGTGCTGTCGACGACCCGCAATCGAGCGTTGGGGACGGGCGGCGGCGGGAAGAGCGTGGCCTGGTAGCCGGGCACGAGCATCATGCTCCGCCTTTTTCGTCTTGACGCGTATGTGTCAACCCTCGACCACGTGACCGCTGAAGGCGCTCCCGGAGGGAGCGACCAGTCTGTGCGACACGGCCATCAAGTAACTTGACGGCGTGGACCACGAAAAGCTCGCGGCGCACGTAGCCGCTGCGGCCATGGAGAGAGCCCTGGTTTCGCTCCAGAAGCGCCGTCCCGATCTAAAGCTCGGCCCCCGAGCACGGGTGCCGGAGGAGGAAGCAGCCGCGCTGGTGCTCGATCAGCTTACCTACACCTGCGGGGTCGTCGCTCGGCTCCGCGCCGACGTCACGGATTACGTGATCGCGGCGCGTTCAGCTGGAGCGAGCTGGGCCAAGATCGGACCTGCACTCGGCGAGAGCCCGCAGACTGCTTTCAACCGCTACAAGCGACACGACGAACCCGATCGCCACCGGCAGACTGGGCGGCGACGAACTGTGTAGAAGACTCTGATCCGACGGCTGGGAGCATGCATGGACAAGGCGTACGACTATCGCAACTGTTCATCTTTGTTTGGCTACGCGGCCAGCGTGCACGCTCGTTCAGGAGGCATTTGCCAGCTGTGCGGATCCGGGTCCCAAGCAGTGGACTTCGACCTCTGGCGCCAGCTCACGGTCGAACACCTGATCGGCGCTAGCCAAGGGGGCTACCTGAACAGGATCCGGGATGCGCTGGCCGAGCACCTACCCGAGCTACCCGCCAGCGATCGTGAGGCGCTCGCTCGGCGCATCGACGAAGCGAACACCGTCACGGCGTGCTCCTTTTGCAACTCGACGACGAGCCGAAATCAGGCGCCCGTCGCGATGACAGCGGCCATCATGGCGGCGCCAGCCGACCCCGATGCCGTCTTCGCGGCCGTGACTGAGCGGCTAGCACTGGCACTCGAGGTAAAGCGTCGCGACGTTGGATGGAAGCTCGCAGCGGTCAGGAAGGCGTTCGACGACTTGGTCGCTCCCGGTCTGCTGTCAGCCCGCGGGTAGGGATTGCCTTAGGGCCGTTGCCGGAAGCCCCTCACTCTTGAGCTTGGGGTCTGGAAGGCGAGTGGCCGGCGCCAAGGCGATGCGTTGACGTCATCGAAGGGCATGCCGACGAGTGCTTCCCGACGGTCGCTCTCGGGCGGGATAATGCTTCACGGTCCTCTTCTTTGGTTGGTCAGAGCGTGTTGATCGTGATCACGCTGACGTGCGGGCGGCTCTGGCCAGTCGGCCCTCAGCGCGGTAGCGGCGTTGGTAGACGGTGCTGATGTCGAGGCCTTCGAGATCGGCGAGCTCCTGGCAGGAACGGTCCGCTATCCGGGTGAGCACGATCACGCGGGCGCCGTCGCTCGACAGGCGATGGGCGCGGACCGCCTCGTCGATCAGATTCAGGACCAGCTCACCGGCAGCCGGCTCGGATGTCGCTGCCGGGGCAGATTCCAGGGTGGTGAGCGAGCCGATCGGTCCGAGCGCGGAGCCGAGGGCGAGGTCCTTCATGAGCTGACGCCACACGACCTGGCGGGTGTCTCGGACAATGTTGGCGGCGATGCGCTCGGGGCGACGCTCGATCGGATAGGTCCGGATCCGTGCGTAGGCGGCGGCGATCACGGCGCTGGCGGTCTCCTCGTTGCCCAGACGTCGGCTGTGGGCACCGACAATCGATTTGAGGCCCGGCATCAACGTCTGGAGGAGGGTCCTAGCGGCCAAGTCATCGGAGGGTGCTCGCCGAGCCAGCGCGGCCAGGACGCGGTCGGCCTCGGCCGGCCTTCGCTTGGCGGTGGCCAACGTGAGCACGGCGCCGAGCCGGTCGATACCCCAAAAGGCGGTGTCAGTCGTCCAGTCGGTTGGAAGCTGTACATGGGCGAGGGTGACAACCCATTCGCGATCCAGCGCGTCGATGAGGAGGGCCATGTCCGGGAGTGTGCGAGACGATGCTCACACGGAATCCCAACAGAAACTCACACGTCACTCACATATCCGGAGAGGCGACCCGCAGACGTCGCCAACTCCGCGCGACGCGGGCCAACGACGACATCCCGTGCGAAACCACCTTCCGGAGTTCGGAACATGGCTACTCCGCGGGCCACCCCCAAGCGTTTGATCGACGCGTCGCGCCGTCCTCGGAGTCCGATTGTCGGTCAACGCGTACTGGACCGCCGGCCGACTCAGCTGATCGTCGACACGCAAAGCCAAGTTCGATGCAGGACCGCTGACCGCCTGTCGCCGGCCAGCGAGATGGGACCGGGGTGGCGGCGGTCACGGAGACGACGACATGGCGTCCGGCCGCTGCCCGCCCACGTTCGGCACGGACTGCATCGGGTCGCCCGGGCTCAGGCCGCTGGGTTGGTGCCACCGTCACCATCGATGAACTTGTCCAGCGCCTTGCGAGGAACTACGAGCCTTCGGCCGAGCCGTATGGCCGGAAGGTCATGGCGCGCCACGAGCTGGTAGGCGAGGCTGCGGGAGATGCCCAGCAGGTGGGCGGCCTCGGGCACGGACAGCACGAGGCGCAGTTGGTGTTCCTCTGCGTCGTTCACGCCTGGGAGGATGCGCCTCGACCCTCACCGCGAATCTCAACGAAATCACACGCGGCAATCACAGCTGAGCGCTCGTACCCTTCCACGACCCCCGGCGCACACTCGAATCGCACAAATGGCAGGTCACCGTCCCCGCGGCTCGATTGACCCTGGGAGGCGTCAACGCCCGAACGAACTTCTCGAAGTCGATCCCGACGGCCACTCCATCCGTCTAATGCTGTCTCTTATACACATCT
>CAXMLU010000707.1:0-4876 GCA_964194255.1 uncultured bacterium | reverse complement strand
GTCTAGACCTTGTTGCCACCAGAGTCGTCGGTTACGGTGGACACGCGGTAGTGCGATCGGGAGCGGAAGTCCTCCCGGGTGGGTCGCACGGCTGCCGAGCCATCCGGGAGGGGGACGTGGGGGAAGAGTTGCCCAAGGGCGAGCCGTCCGCCCGTGATGCCGCTGCGAACGCGCGCCTCGTCGATCTCCTGGTCAAGGTCGACGCCTTCCGTGGACGGAAGTGCTCGATCACCGAGCTGGCCGGAGGCCTGACCAACAGGAACTACAAGGTCACCACCGACGAAGGTGCCTTTGTCCTCCGCGTGTCGTCCCCCCAGGCGGGTGCGCTCGCCGTGAACCGTGAGCACGAGTACAAGAACTCGGTCATCGCGGCGGCCTCCGGAGTCGGCGCGCCGGTGGTCGACTACCTCCCCGATGACGGGGCGATGGTGGTCGGATTCCTGGAGGGCACGACGTTCACCGACGACAGCTTCCAGATCCCGGGCAACATCGAGCGCGTCGCCAGCGCGTGCCGAGTCCTGCACGACGGGCCGAAGTTCGTCAACGACTTCGACATGTTTGAGATCCAGCGGCGGTATCTGGCGCTCGTGCTTGAAGACGGTTACCGCCTTCCGGCCGCCTACCTTGACTTCACCGACGAGGTCGCCAAGGTGCGGAGCGCCTTGTCCATGCGCCCGGACGAGACCGTCGCCTGCAACAACGATCTCCTCGCGGGGAACTTCATCGACACGGGTGAGTGGATCTACCTGATCGACTACGAGTACGCCGGTAACAACGATGCCTGCTTCGAGCTCGGCAACATCTGGAGCGAATGCCACCTGACACGGGAGCAGCTCGAGGAGCTGGTCACCTGTTACTACGGTCGACGGCTGACCAACAAGATCGCACGCGCGCGGTTGTACGGATTGATGTCCCAGTACGGGTGGACCCTCTGGGCCTCGATCCAGGATGCGACGAGCGACATCGACTTCGACTTCTGGACATGGGGTCTCGAGAAGTATGACAGGGCTGTCGAGACATTCCGAAGTCCCGAGCTGGCGCAGCTGATCGAGCTCGCGCAACGCGCTGATTGACGTTCCGAAGGTCGACGGAGGAGAGCTAATGACGACACCGGTGGAACTGCCGAGTCGAGCCGAGATCGTGGTCATCGGAGGTGGCGTCATCGGCGCGAGCGTCGCCTATCACCTGACCAAGCTCGGCCGCGCTGACGTCGTGCTGCTGGAGCAGGGGCAGCTTTCCGGCGGGACGACGTGGCACGCCGCGGGTCTCGTCGGACAACTTCGCGCTACCGAGAGCGGCACTCGGCTGGTGCAGTACTCCGCTCGGCTCTACAGCGAGTTAGAGGGCGAGACCGGGCTGGCCACGGGCTTTAAGCGTTGCGGAGGCGTCACGGTCGCGAGAACCCGCGACCGGATGATCCAGCTCCAGAGGACGGCGGCAACCGCTGAGGCCTTCGACCTGGAGTGCGAGCTCATCAGCCCGAAGCGGGCCCAGGAGCTCTATCCCGTCCTGTCCATCGGGGATCTCGTCGGCGCGATCTGGCTCCCCGGTGACGCCACGGCCAACCCGGTCGACGTGACCGGCTCACTCGTTCGCGGGGCGCGCAACCGTGGCGCGCGGGTCATCGAGCGGACCAGAGTCACTGCCATCTCGACCGACGGGCGGCGGGTGACAGGCGTCGTGACCGATCGCGGCCCGATCGAGACAGAGACAGTGGTGAACTGCGCGGGCCAGTGGGCCAAGGCGGTCGGTCGGTTGGCCGGCGTCAACGTCCCCCTTCACTCGGCAGAGCACTTCTACGCCGTGACAGAGCAGATCGACGGCGTATACCCGAGCCTCCCCATCCTGCGCGATCCCGACGGCTACACCTACTTCAAGGAGGAGGTCGGTGGACTGGTGGTCGGTGGGTTCGAACCGAACGCGAAGCCGTGGGTAGCTCCCGACCGGCTGCCCTACCCCTTCGAGTTTCAGCTCCTCGAAGAGGACTGGGAGCACTTCGCGGTGCTGATGGAGAGCGCCCTCGTCCGGATCCCCGCGCTGCACCACACCGGCATCAAGAAGCTCTACAACGGACCGGAGAGCTTTACGCCCGACAACCAGTTCATCCTCGGCGAGGCGCCCGAACTGCAGAACTTCTTCGTCGGGGCCGGCTTCAACTCGGTCGGCATCGCGTCCGCGGGCGGAGCCGGGCGTGCCCTGGCCGAGTGGATCGTCGACGGGTCCCCCACGAGCGATCTCATCGCGGTCGACATCAGGCGGTTCGCCGCCTTCAACGGCAACAACCAGTGGCTGCACGACCGGGTGGCCGAGGTCCTCGGACTGCACTATGAGATCCCGTGGCCGAACCGGGAGCTGACCACGGCTCGACCGTTCCGCCGTTCACCCGCATACCACCTGCTCGCGGCGGCCGGCGCGCAATTCGGCTCGAAGATGGGATGGGAGCGCGCCAACGTGTTCGCGCCCATTGGTCACGAACCGGTGCTCGAGTACACCTGGGGGAAGCCGAACTGGCTTGCGTGGTCGGCCCACGAACAGCGACAGACCCGCAACGGTGTCGCCCTGTTCGACCAGACGTCGTTCGGCAAGCTCCTGATCACCGGACGCGATGCCGAGGAGCTGCTCCAGTGGCTGTGCGCGGCGGACGTGGCCGTCGCCACGGGTCGGTCGGTGTACACAGGCATGCTCAACGACCGAGGGGGATACGAGGCCGACGTCACTGTCACGAGGCTCGCCTACGACCGTTACCTGCTCGTGACCAGCTCGGCGTCGGCCCGGCGCGATCTGTCGTGGATCGAGCGGCACACGTTGCCCGATCTGCACGCCGCCGTGGTTGACGTCTCCTCCGCGTATGCCGTCTACGGCGTCATGGGCCCCCGGTCCCGCGAGCTCCTCCAATGCCTGACCCGTGCCGACCTCTCGAACGGCGCGTTCCCTTTCTCCAGCAGCCAGGAGATCGACCTGGGCTACTCCACGGTGCGGGCGATCAGGATTACCTACGTCGGTGAGCTCGGTTGGGAGCTCTACGTGCCGTGCGAGTTCGCCGTCGGTGTGTACGAACGCCTAATGGACGCCGGCTCTGACCTCGGCCTCGTCAACGCCGGGTACTACACCATCAACTCACTCCGCCTCGACAAGGGCTACCGGGCGTTCGGATCCGATCTCACCCCGGACTACAACCCCGTGGAGGCCGGACTCACCTTCGCCTGCAAGCTGAAGTCGTCGACGCCGTTCCTTGGTCGCGAGGCTGTCGAGAAGGTCGTTGCGGACGGCCCCCGGCGCAGGCTCGTCTCGTTCCGGCTCGAGGATCCCGACGCCATGATGTGGGGTGGCGAGCTCGTCCTCCGCGACGACCTTGCCGTCGGCCAGGTCACGTCAGCGGCCTGGTCGGACACGCTGGGGACCTGCGTCGGCCTCGCCTACGTATGGCGGCGCGACCGCAGCCCCGTCGATGCCGGCTACATCACGGCCGGGTCCTACGCGGTCAACGTCGGCGGTCGGACCTTTCCAGCCTCGGTGACCCTGCGACCCCTGGTCGACCCGTCGAACCACAAGATCAAGGCCTGACCGCTTACTTGAACCAGATGCGCTGGTACTCGCGGCTCTGGGGGTGGAGCAGCAGCACGATGAGGATGATCTCGAAGGCAAGGCCGATCACGTTGAGGCCCAAAATTCCGGCCAGTGACAGCAGGAGCGGTCCGAAGGCACCGGCTATGCCGAGCCCGTAGCCCCACTTCTTCTCGTTGGCGATGCCGTAGCCGCCGGCGATCTGGGCCGCGCCCACCAGCACGAGGGGCAGAAAGCCAATGCCGAAGAGGATATTGAGGACCCCGTCGATGTAGAGGAGGATCACTCCGTTGACCAATGTCTGCGGTTGACTCCGGTTGAGCCACTGCGCGTTTCCCATGCCTACCAGTGTGTCAGTTACCGGCCCTTACGTGCCGCCAGCTGCCCACAAGCGGCGTCGATCTCGGTTCCCCGGTTGCGACGAACGGTGGCGTTTACGCCGAGCGTGATCAGACGATCCCGAAAGGCGCGCACCCCTTCGGGCGGCGTCCCCAGAGTGGGCCAGCCGGGAGTGCGGTTCAGGGGGATGAGGTTGACATGGGCCCTCAGTGGTCGAGCAAAAGCGGCCAGCTCTCGCACGTCTGAGAGCCGGTCGTTGGTCCCTTCCATCAGGGCCCATTCGAGGGACAGGCGCCGGCCCGTGGTGGCCACGTAGTAGTGGCAGGCGTCGGCGAGGGTAGCGAGCGGCCAGCGGCGATTGATCGGGACCAGTTCGTCTCGAAGCGCATCATTGGCAGCATGAAGCGACACCGCCAGATTCACCGGTAGATCCTCGCCGGCCATGCGCCTGATACCGGGAACCAAACCGACGGTGGAGAGGGTCAGGTGCCGGGCCGAGAGCCCGAGGCTTCCGTGGAGCCGGCGGATGGCCGACCAGACGCGGTCGTAGTTGGCGAGAGGCTCGCCCATCCCCATAAAAACCACGTTGCTCAGGCGGCGACCGCTGGCGCGGGCCGCTCGCACCGCCACGACGACCTGTTCCACGATCTCCCCGGCACTGAGATGGCGGGTGAACCCGGCCTGCCCGGTGGCGCAGAAACCGCAACCCATGGCGCAACCGGCCTGGGTGGACACGCACACCGTGGAGCGGTCCCGGTAGTGCATCAACACGGTCTCGATGCCTACGCCGTCGGCCAGCGACCACAGCCATTTCACCGTCTCGCCCCCCTCCGAGACGGACTCGGCCGACAGGGTCAACGACGGCTGCAAAGCCGGGGCGTCACTCAGACGGCGACGCAACCCCGCCGGAAGATCGGTCATCTCCTCCGGGAGCAGCACGCGGCGGTACAGGCCATGAGTTATAACCAGAACC
>CAXMLU010000706.1:0-2243 GCA_964194255.1 uncultured bacterium | reverse complement strand
GAAACCATGCTGTCCCAGGCCGCATCGCGCAGCGAACGGTACGGATGGGGCTTCGCCCTGCTGCTCCTCGATCTCGACCGGTTCAAGGCGGTAAATGACCGGTTTGGGCACGCAGCGGGTGACGCCGCCCTCCGCGCCGTGGGTCGCGAGATCCGCCACCTCCTTCGGGCCGGGGACGTGGCCGCCCGGATTGGAGGCGACGAGTTCGCCCTGATCCTCCCCAACGGCGGGCCCGACGTCATGGAGCCCCTGCTCTCGCGGTTGGCCGATGCTGTCCAGGCGGCGGTGCCCGGCGCCGGCGTTCGCTTCTCCGCCGGTCTGGCCTGCTATCCGGCCGAGGCGGGGACGCTTGAGGAGTTGCTCGCGCTTGCCGATGAGCGGCTCTATGCGGCCAAACTGCGGTGAGCACCTTCGACGAACTGGAGCTGGAACTGCGCCAGCTGCCGGGGGTCAGCTTCGTTGGCGTGCTCGAGACGACCTCCACGGTGGTCGTCCAGCTCGGGGTCGATCCCGGCGTCGACCGCGACGTGCTTCTGTCCGAGGCCCGGAGGCTGGCCGAGCTCCACATCGCCGGACCCCTGCGTATCGAGTTGGCGACGATGGGCGGTGACACGCCCAGTCATCTCCCCAAGGGCCGCGCCCAGCTGCTGGTGGTGTTGCCCTGGCCGGAGCGCGGTGAGGTGGAGGTCCACCTGGCCCAGTCGGGAAAGCGGGCGGTCGGGCGAGCCCAGGCGGGTGGGCCGATGCAAGTCGCCCGGGCCACCCTGGCCGCCCTCGAAGCGCTCGGCAATCCGACTCCCTTCGAAGTCGACATGGCCATGCGCGTCGATGACTTCTCCACCAAGTCTGACGACGTGCTCGACCCCGATGTCGCGGCCGCCGGAGCCGTCGGGGACGCGGCGCGGGACGGAGACGTGGTGGCCGTGGTCTTGAACTCGACCGGATCGCAGGGCCGGCGCTTCGGCACGTCCGCCGGACGGACCGTGGAGGAGGCCGCCGCCCGGGCCACCCTGCAGGCGTTGAACCGTTACTTGGAGCGCAACTGTTGAAGGAGGTCCGGTAACTCGGTGATCGACTCGAGCATCCGGTACTCGCCGAGCCCGACCTCGAGCTGCTCGTGCTGCCAGGTGAGCGGGTAAGGGACGAGCACGGCGGCGGCGCCAAGGGCGGTGACGGGGGCGATGTCCGAGCGAGGCGAGTTGCCGACCATCAGGAATTCCGCCGGAGCGACGCCGTGGCTGTTCAGGATGCGGCGATAGCTGGCCTCGTCCTTTTCGGCGAGGATCTCGATTCGCCAGAACAGCTCGGCCAGACCCGACCGGGCGATCTTGCTCTCCTGATCGAAGAGGTCGCCCTTGGTGATGAGGATCAGCTGGTAACCGGCGGCCAGGCTCTCGATGGTGGCCTGCACCCCGTCGAGCAGTTCTACCGGGTGGGACAGCATGGCCTTGCCGGCGTCGATGAGGAGCTGGATCTCCGCGGCCGATACGCGGCCCTCGGAGACCTCGATGGCGGTCTCGATCATGGAGAGGGTGAAGCCCTTGATCCCGTATCCGAACAGACGCAGGTTCGCTCTCTCCCGGTCATGCAAACGCTGGTCCAGCCGGGCCGTATCGGGGAGGTGAACCGACAGCAGTTGACGGAATCGTTCCTGGGTCAAAGAGAACACCGTCTCGTTGTGCCAGAGGGTGTCGTCGCCGTCGATGCCGATGACTCGGATCACGTGGCCAGTTGCTTTTCATCTGCCGTGGCCAGCTTCCGTGGCCGCAACAAGTGAAACAGGACATCGGCCACCCCCAGGCTGAGGACCAGATCGCCGAACGAGAGGACCTCGTGGAACTGGGGGACGGGGATGATGTCGGCGAGGATCGTGAGCCGGTCCGATCGCCGCTCGAGGTGACGCTTCTGTCCATACGGGAGGCCGGGAGCGTCGCGCGCCGAGGCGATGTGGGCCGCCGTGATGGCCCGGGCCCGCACGGGCATCCCGCCATTGACGGCAATGACCGCGAAGTTGGCGGCCAGCCCGACGGTCACGATCGCCATGCCCACCAGACGGATGTTGGCGGCCGTGAAGCAGGCCAGGAGAAAGTACGACGCGAGCAGGGTGGCGATGGTGAAAGAGCCGAGATTGACGACGCCTGGCAGAGCCTGCAGCGCTAGCCCCGCGATCAGCACCCCCGCCGCCCGGATGCGGTGTTCGCCGACGAAGCGGAACCTCCCGCCGGTAGCGACCCCAAGCACGA
>CAXMLU010000705.1:0-2279 GCA_964194255.1 uncultured bacterium | reverse complement strand
GATGTGTATAAGAGACAGGGGTGCGGAGATCCCCCCGCCCCAGCCGTTGACCGAGCACCTCGACGGTGCCCGAACTTGGATGGACCAGGGCGCCCGCCAACTGGAGCAGGGTGGTCTTGCCGGACCCGTTGGGCCCGAGAACCACCCAACGCTCATCCGACCGGACGGTCCAATCGATGTCGGTCAGCGCCGGCGAGCCAATCGCCGGATCCCACCGCTTGGTGACACGGCAAAAGGCGAGGGCTGGCGCCGCGCCGGCGATCACTTGGATGAGACGTGACGCCGCAGCGCTTCGAGACGGCTGTCCCAGCGCGCTCCGATGGCGTCCATCCACGACCGGGCTCCCGCCAACGGCGCGGGGTCGAGCCGGTACTGGACCTCGCGTCCCCGGCGTTCGGCGCTGACCAGTCCGGCCTGCCCCAAGGCCTGGAGATGCTTCACAACCGCCTGGCGACTGACCGGCAGGTGCGATGCCAGCTGGGAGGCGGTGAGCGGCCCGCCTTGAGCCATGCGGACGACGACGTGCCGCCGGGTGGGATCGGCGAGAGCCGAGAAGACCGCCCCGATGCGGTCGTCCTGGGAGGTGCTCACGCGGGCACGAGGGCTCCCGCCCGCAACGACAGCCACAGCAGGCGGACATCCCACGCCGCCACCGACGCCATCGCCACCGACGCCATCGCTAGCCCCGACGCCCGGGCCTGGGTTTCGGTTACGACCAGTCGGGTTCCCCACTCGACCTCTTCGAGGTCGTAGTCGACGCGGGAGGCCTCGCCTTCACGGCCCTCGGGCCACCAGGTGAAGGCCAGATGATGGCCCGGGTCAACCTGGGCCACTCGCGCCTCGCGTACCGTGCCGTCGTCCACCCGGAACTGACCGGGAGCTCCCGGTTGGACATCCCAGTCCACTTCGGCGCCGAACCAGTCCCGAAGCGCCTCCGGCAGCGTGATGGCCTCCCAGACCTCGTCGGGCGTGGCCGGCAAGACGACCTCTCTGCGAACGGTGTCGGTGCTCATGCAACTCTATGGTTGCACATCTGCACGCAGACCGCTAATGTGCAACTTATGAGTTGCACTATGGGTTATCTTGTCCCAACCGTGATCGAGCAGTCGAACCGAGGCGAGCGGGCCTTGGACATCTACTCCCGCCTGCTCAAAGACCGAATCGTCATGCTCGGCTCACAGGTCGACGATGACGTGGCGGGAGTGCTGGTCGCCCAGCTCCTTCACCTCGAATCCGAGGATCCGGATCGCGACATCTCGCTGTACATCAACAGTCCGGGCGGGTCCGCCACCGCCATGTTCGCCATCTACGACACCATGCAGTACATCAAGGCCGACGTCTCCACCTTGTGCCTTGGGATGGCTGCCTCCGCGGCGGCGGTGCTTCTCGCCGGGGGTGCGGTCGGCAAGAGATTCGTGCTGCCCAACGCCCGCGTGCTCATCCACCAGCCGCACGGTGGCGCCCAGGGCCAATCATCGGACATCCAGATCCAGGCCCGGGAGATCGCCTTCCTGCGTGGCCGCATGGAAGAAGTGCTGGCGTTCCACACCGGCCAGCCGGTGGAGAAGGTGGCGGCCGATACGGACAGAGACTTCATCCTGGGCGCCGAGGAGGCGGTGACGTACGGTCTCGCCGATCACGTGCTGGCCCGACGGGAGTTGGCCCTCGCCGCGAGCACCTGACCGTCGCGATGGCAGACTGCAGGCATGGTCGACCCGCGCCGATGGGCGAACGAGTACGCGACGCGCATGGGCCACATCGTCGAGGATTTCCAGGTTCTCAGCCGCGCCGGGATCCTCCGACCGCTCGGACCTCAGCAAATGCGGGGATTGGTCCGCGAGGTCAGGCGTTGGGGACTCGGCCCGGCCGCCCTCTACGGGGTGGCCGCGGTCCGCACACCGAATACGGAGGCTGCCGCCGACACCGAACGGCGCGTGACGTTCGCCGAGCTGAACGATCGATCTAACGCGCTGGCGAATGCCTTGGCCGAGGACGCCCTGGCGGGAGGGCGGGTCGGGCTGCTCGCGCGCAACTCGGTCTTCTTTGTCGAGGCGACGGCGGCGCTGGCCAAACTGGGCTCGGACACTCTCTTCCTGAATACCGGCTTCGCCGGGCCGCAGCTGAAGGAGGTGGCTGAGCGGGAAGGCCTCAGCGCGCTGATCCACGACGAGGATTTTGGACCGCTGGTGGCATCCAGCGGGCTGCGCCTCCCGTGCTACTCGTCATCTGCGGTGGACGCGCTCATTGCTCAGGGCGATCCGTCGCCCCCGCCCCCGCCC
>CAXMLU010000704.1:0-1895 GCA_964194255.1 uncultured bacterium | reverse complement strand
GGCGCCGCGCCCCGGCCTAACCCCCAGCTCGCCCCGCCGAGGCGGCCCTCTTCCAAGGCATCGTCGGGCCGCTTCCTGAAGCCGGTGTCCAGTAGCGGGATCGGATCCTCGCCCCGGTTCATGGCGACGCACGGGGCCCGGAACGGACAACTGACGCAGATGTCCGGCGCCGGGGCCGGATACACCCGCAGCCCGGCGTCCAGCATCTCGATGGCCTCGATGCCGACCCGAAGTCCGGCCGAGGTCAGCTCGGCTCGGTCGAGGGCGACCGGGATGCGTTTGAATGATCCGTCGGGAGCGAACAGGTTGTGCACGACGCCGGTTACCGGCGTGGGACTGAGGGTGTACAGCTCCCACGCCCAGCACCACAGCACGGACCGGTCGTCGAGCCGGAGCAGGTCCTCGTCGGGCCAGTCTCCATCGACGACCCGATGCTGCACCATCCAGAGCTGCTCCTCCTCGTCCACCGCCAAAAGGTCGATGCGATCCACGTAATAGACCCGCTCACCCTGTTCGGTGCCCAGGTCCCGGCCCTCGGCGAACGGGTCGGGGATCGCCACCTCGACGTCGGAGGACACCTGCAGAGGCGTGAACCGGTCGACGGTCGGTGCCCATGAGAAATAATTCTCGAGCACGCTGGCATCGGTCCCGCCCGCCTTGGCCCAGGCCTGGAGCACGAGCGGCCGGACGATGCTGCGGTCCCAGTCCCACATGCCGGGGAAGTAGTAGACGGCCAGCGCGTCCTGGATGGCCCGCTGAAGCACGATTTCCGCTGCGACCCCGGGGACGCGAGGCGGCACCGGCTCGTAGTTCTGTCGTCCGGCGGCACGGAAGTCCCACGCACGGCGGCAGCGTGAAAACCACCAGCGGTCGGACGCCCGGATGCGGTAGGCCGACACTCTTGCAGAGGGTACGCCGCGACACCCTTTCCCAAAAGGTGTGAACGGTGGGTGAAAAAAACACCCATTGTGCGGCCGCCCACCCGGGATCAGTATCGGCTCGGGTCCAACGTCTGGGCCAATCGCGAACGCGGGGAGGTGCGCAGTGTCGGCAACGCTCGATGCCCCACCGGAAACCCTCATCCATGTGTTGTGGATCAACGCCGGGCTGAGTTGTGACGGTGACTCGGTGGCGCTCACGGCCGCCACCCAGCCGAGTATCGAGGAGATCGCCCTCGGCGCCCTCCCCGGGCTGCCCAAGATCGCCATCCACTGGCCGCTGATCGACTTCGAGTGCGGGCCGGTCGGGGGTGCCGACGACTTCATCGAGTGGTTCTTCAAGGCCGACCGGGGCGAGCTGGAGCCGTTCGTGCTGGTCGTCGAGGGGTCGATTCCGAACGAGGCCATCAAGAAAGAGGGCTACTGGTGCGGCTTCGGGAACAACCCGGAGACCGATCAGCCCATGACGACCAGCGAGTGGCTGGACCGGCTGGCCCCCAAGGCGCTGGCCGTGCTGGCCGTGGGGACCTGCGCCACCTACGGCGGGATCCATGCCATGGCCGGGAACCCGACCGGCGCCATGGGCGTCCCGGACTATCTCGGTTGGAGTTGGAAGTCCAAGGCCGGGATCCCGATTGTGTGCGTGCCCGGCTGCCCGATCCAGCCCGACAACCTGTCCGAGACCATCCTGTACCTGCTCTATCAGGCGACGGGCCAGGCCCCGATGATTCCCCTGGACGAAGCGCTCCGCCCGCAATGGCTGTTCGGTGCCACCGTGCACGAGGGCTGCGACCGGGCCGGCTACTACGAGCAAGGTGACTTCGCCACCGAGTACGGCTCCCCGAAATGCATCGTCAAGCTCGGCTGCTGGGGGCCGGTCGTCAAGTGCAACGTGCCGAAGCGGGGCTGGATCAACGGCGTCGGGGGATGCCCGAACGTCGGCGGCATCTGCATCGG
>CAXMLU010000703.1:0-2229 GCA_964194255.1 uncultured bacterium | reverse complement strand
GGTGGGGCGACAACCCGCCGTTCCACACGCCGACGTACGTCCTGACCCACCGTCCGCGCCCGTCGCTGGAGATGGAGGGTGGTACGACGTTCCACTTCCTCGACGCCGCGCCAGCGGATGCACTCGAGGTGGCGCGGGACGCAGCCGCCGGCCAGGACGTCCGCATCGGCGGGGGCCCGACCATGATGCGCGCGTTCCTCGCCGCCGGTCTCGTCGACCACCTGCACGTCGTGCAGGTGCCGATCCTGCTCGGCCGCGGTGTTCGGCTGTGGGACGGCCTGGAGGCGTTGGAGCAGCAGTACGACGTAGAGGCGGTCTTGACGCCCAGCGGCGTCACCCACCTCACGTTCACCCGATGACGAGGACGACCTCACGGCGGCACGTCGCGGTCATTTCCTGCACACGGAACTGTGGGCACGTGCCGGAGGCGTCACCTATCGCAACCTCGGCGTCGAGGACTGCCGAGACCCGCTACCTGACTAGTTCTTCACCCAGGGCCTCAAGCTCGTCCTCGACCACTGTGTGACCACCGCAGCGGGATACCCAGCCTCTGTGAGTCAGGGGTACACCGCAGCTCGCACTCGGCCCAAGGCGGCGGCGAGGATCACCGACGACCTCGACGAGCGCGGTCAGCCGGGTTGGTTGGCGCCGCTGTTGCTGTTGCCCTCTGGCGTCGTCTTCTTAGCCGTGCCTGCGGACGCAACGGTGGTCGTCGAGGCGGCGGATGCCGACGGGGCTGCGGCGATCAGTGGGGCCGCGGTCGTCGCCGGGGCGCCGGTGCTGGGCGGGGACGTCCGGGCCGGCAGCGGGGACGGGTAGCGCGGAGCCGCGAGTGCAGAGGGTGGGCTCCCGGGCGCGGCCGTCTTTGTCGCCACCGAGGTCTGGGCGCCGGCGCCCCTGGCGCTGGTTGCCACCGGAACCGCGGCGCTACCTGCCGGCTGCGGGGATGCGGTAGGCGTGGGAGCGGTGAGATCGTTGGCGGGCGGAACCACGGGTGAGTCGGTCAGCGTTGCCGATGGAGCGCCAGGCGGTGTGATCGGGCTGTAGACCCGGGTGACCGAGATGCCGTTTGCTCCGATGCTTGAGGTGCGGGCCGATGTGGCCATGGCGTGCGGGACCATGATCGAGGTCATTGACATGGCAGCGGTGCCAAAGGCGGTAGCCGATGAAAGTCCGGCCAGCGCACCGGTGGTTTGGCCGCCCAGCAGCGGGAGCTGCCCCAGGAAGGGGAGTTGGGCGATCAGAGAGCCTGGTCCGACCGCCCATCGCAGCTCGCCGAGTGAGATGTTGAGGAAGGCACGTACGACGTCAGGGTCGAACTGCGTGCCGGCGCACCGAGTCAGCTCCACGCGCGCCATTGCCGGACGGATGGCATCTTGGTACGAGCGCTTGGCAGTCATCGTTTCGAAAACATCCGCCACGGCGACGATCTTGGCCCCGCGAGAGATGCCGGCCCCCCTGAGCCCATACGGGTAGCCGGCGCCACCGTATTGCTCGTGGTGCTGCTCCACGGCCAGGACCCACTCCCCCAGCCAGGGCGCCAGCGGCGCGACCAGCTTGGCGCCTTCGAGCGGATGGCGGCGCAGGATGGCCCACTGGTCGACGTCCGGCTTGCCGGGCTTGTTGAGGATGTCAGGATGAACGGTAAGTTTGCCGATGTCGTGCAGGAGGGCGGACCACCGCAGCCGGTCTCGGTCCTTCTCAGGTAGGTCCAGCTCGTCCGCGATCATGTCGGTGAGTACTCGAACCCGCTCAGAGTGGCCGCGTGTCCGCCGGTCGTGACTGCTGAGGGCGGCGGCCAACGCCAGGATCTTGGCCGCCGAAGCGTCCATATCTTCATCTTCCGGCGGAGCTTCGTGCATGGCCCGGTCGATGCGGCCTTCGAGATCTTTGGTGCGCGCAGCCCGCCGGGCGACGGCCAGGCGGGAGGGAGCCCGGTCCGGGAACACGAGCGTCATCTTCAGCAGCGCCGCGAGGGGCAGGAGCCGGCGAGTCCATCGTTCGACAACGGCGAACACCACTGCCGACAGGCCCACCAGGGCCAGCCACCACAGCACTTGCAGGCCGAAACCGTTCGGTGGATCGATCAGCCGCCTGGCAAACCAACTCGCCCCCATGGCGGCAGCCAAGGGTACGAAAAAGACAAGCGCCGAGACCGCACGCCCGTATACCGGCCGCGCCGCCCAACGATCGTGGCGGTTTGCCATTACACCGAGCATCGGCATGCTG
>CAXMLU010000702.1:0-5819 GCA_964194255.1 uncultured bacterium | reverse complement strand
ATGTTGTGGTGCTCGGCGACCCAATACCGACTGAATCCGCGCTCTTCCGCGAGCTGCGCCAACTGCACGGAGTTCCTGAGGGCGGTGCCGGCGCTCGAACCGCTCACCACGGGGGCCAGGTCGAGCACAGACAGAGGCACGCGGCTTAGAGGGGGCACACCGAATGGAACGTTCCCGCCGCGGCGGTTCTTCCCATCGCCGCCCGTGAACGGCTAGGCGGGGTGACCCTTGGCCTCGGCTACGACCAGGGCGACGTCTTCCACGTAGGTGCGACGCGCCGAAAGCACCAGCAGCCCTCCGATGACGTAGAACGGGCTCACGCACAGGAGCGCCAGGCGCAGGTTCTCGCCGAAAAGCGTCGACAGACCGCCGACGATGAGCGCCCCGAGCGCACCAGTGGCCTGCAGCACGTTCGCAGCCGCCGAGGCCTGCGACCGGAGCGGTGAAGGAGTGACGTCCATGAGCAAGGCGAACTGCGGCCCGGTGGGGAGGGCGGCGAGGGTGGAGGCAATGCCAAGGAGGGGAGCGGCCACCACCAGGCGGGTGGTGGTGAACGCCAGCAGGTAGACGAGTCCGGCTCCGGCGTAGCCGAGGGCGGTGACATAGACGCGAGCCCGCAGCATGCCCTGGCGAAGGAGCCGGTCGGAGAGGAAACCTCCTCCGAGCACCCCCAAGAAGGCGCCCGCCCCAAGCACCGGAGCGAGGGCGGCGGCCTGGGTGCCGCTGAGGGAGAAGGTCCGTTTGAAGTAGGCCAGTCCCCATGTGCCTAACCCGTTGCCCATGATCCCGGTGGCGGCCACGCCGATGGCCGCCATCCTCCAGCTCCTCAACCGGGCCACGGCTCTGACCACTGCCCAGCGGTCGGGCCCCTCGATCTCGGTGGCGGTGATGGCCGCGATGGTGGGGGCCTCGTGTTCGACCAGGTCGACCACCAGGTCGTGTTCGGAGCCCTCGGTGGCCGCTTCCAGGCGATCGCTGTAGTCGGCGTCCTGGGCCCCTCGGCGGGGTTCGACCCGGCTTCGGATGAGGGCGGCCCCGACCAGGGCGATCGGCAGCCAGGCGACAAAGGCCCATCGCCAACCGAAGTTGTCGACGACCACCCCGGCAGCACCGAGACCGGCAAAGCCGCCGACCGCCGCTCCGGCGTTGAAGATGCTGACCTTGCGGGCCCTCGTTTCGACCGGCCACCAGTCGGCAATGAGCGGCAGGGCGGCCGGATCGGTGGCCTCCAGGAACGAGGCGATCACCCGGAACGCCCCGAAGACGATGAAGCCGGCGGCCGCCACTCCCAGTAGGCCGAACGCGGGGGAGAGCCCGGCCGCGGCCATGGCCACCCCCCACCCGCAGAACATGACGGCCAGAACGAGGGTGCGACGGTGACGGGCGCAAATGGCGGCGATGGGCACCGCCCCGGCGTTTCCGGCGATGCCCACACAGAACGGCACCACGCCGAGGGTGGCGTCATTGACGTGGAAGGTGTGTCGCAGCGCCTCGGTCGACTGGGCAAAGGTCTGCGCCCCACCGCCCTGGAGGCCATTGGCGAAGCACAGCGCCACCATGGTCAGGGCTCCGGCCCCGGCTGCCACCGGCACGGCGGACGGGCCGGCCCGGCGGCCGGGTGCGCCGTCCATGTCCGTCATCCAGGTCTCCCCGTTTCGCCGATCGTGACGCCCCCATCCTGCCTGCCGCCGGCCCCGACACGGCGGCGGTGGCTACGTAGGTTCCAAAGCCGTCGTATCGTTAACAAAACGTTCTGGATTGGGTGGGACGGAAAGCGGACCTCGATACCCCATGAGCACACAGAGGGAATCTGTCAAGAGCATGGAGATCTGCGGGCCCGGATGATCGTCGTTCTTGCCCTTCTCGCCGCTTTCGTCTATGGCAGCGGGGTGGTGCTCCAGCAGCGAGCGGCGCTACAGGCGCCGCCTGAACTTGCGGCCCGGCCAACGCTGCTCCTCCGCCTCCTTCGGCATCCCCTGTGGCTGCTGGGCCTGGTGGCCGACGTCGCCGCATTCGGCTTTCAGGCGTTGGCGCTGCACAAGGGCTCGTTGACCATCGTGCAGCCCCTCATCACCACCTCGCTGCTCTTCACGCTGGCCCTCACCGCCCTGTGGACGCACCGGAGCCTCCCGATCGCCGAGTGGGCGGCCGTCCTCCTGGTCCTGGCCGGATTGTCGGTGTTCCTCATCGTCGCTTCGCCAAACGAGCAGAGCGTGGCCGTGGCCAACTCACGCGGGTGGCTGCTCTGCACGACGGCCGTATGCGGGGTGGCGGTCATCGCCGTAGCGGCGGGTTTGCGCTTCTCCGGCGCGGTCCGGACGGGCTTGTTCGGTGTCGCCGCCGGGATCGCCGACGCCTATATGGCTGTGCTGGCCAAGGCGTTCGCGGGATCATTCGGCCATGGGCTGGTCGGGGTGTTCTGGACCTGGACGCCGTATGCGCTGGTGGCCGGCGGTCTTACCGCCATGCTGCTCGTTTCGACCGCCTACCAGGCCGGGCATCCGACCGTCTCGCTGCCGATCATCACCGTGGTCGACCCGCTGGTTGGCTCGCTCGTCGGCATCACCCTGTTCGGGGAGCGCCTCATGATCGGCGGGGGCCGCGGCCCCCTCATCGCGCTGGCGCTGGTGGTGATGGTGATCGGGATCTTCGTTCTCTGCCGAGACAGCGAGCTGGCCAGCAACTTTGCCGGCGAGCCGGCGCCCGCATCGCCCATATCGGCCGCTGTAGAGCCGAGATGAGCGGGCGGGTCGTCCCGGCGGCGCGCCTGGTGTTCTCGCCCGAGGATCGGCGAGAGGTGCTCGAACTGATCGACGGATCGCTACAAAGCGGATCGCTGACGCTCGGGCCTCACACCGTCGCCCTGGAGGAGGCCTTCCGGCTTCGCCATGGCGCGCCGTACGCGGTGGCCGTCAACAGCGGGACGGCTGCGCTGGAGATCATTCTCCGCGCTTTCGGTGTCGAGGGTCGCGAAGTTGTTGTGCCGACCAACACCTTCTTCGCCACCGCAGCCGCAGTTCAGCATGCGGGGGGCATTCCGCGGTTTGCAGACGTTGCCCCGGAGACGATGGCGTTGTCCGTGGCCAGCGTCGAAGCCGCCGTCACGCCGGCCACCGCGGCCGTTGTGCTGGTCCACATCGGCGGGCTCATCACGCCTGAGGTGAACGCCATTCGCGATCTGTGCGATCAGCTCGGGTGCCTGCTAATCGAGGATGCCGCTCACGCCCACGGTTCGTCGTTCGACGGGCGAGCGGCTGGCTCGTTCGGCCATGCGGCCGCGTTCTCGTTCTACCCGACCAAGGTCATCACGACCGGCGAGGGCGGCATGATCGTCACTGCCGACGAGCGGGTGCGCGACGAGGCGTTGCTCTACCGTGACCAGGGCAAAGCCGGCTTCCTCGGTGGCGACCACGTCAGGCTCGGGTACGCCTGGCGCATGAGCGAACTGCACGCGGCCGTGGGCATCGTGCAGCTCCGCCGGCTGGATGAGTTCATGGCCAACCGGCAGAAGGTGGCCGCCCTGTACGACGACGGGCTCGCCGCCGTCGAGGGTGCTCGGTCGCTGATATCCGCGCCGCTCTGTCACAGTAACTACTACAAATACGTGTCGTTCCTCGCTCCTGGGGTCGACCGAGCAGAGGTCAAGAGGATCATGCGAGAGAACCACGGCGTGGCCATGAGCGGCGAGGTGTATTCACTGCCCCTCCACCGACAGCCCATCTTCGCCGGCCTCTCCGAGGGCAGTTTCCCCGTGGCCGAGGACCTATGCGGGCGGCATGTCTGCCTGCCCGTACATTCCGATATGGCTCTGGACGAGGCCTCGTACGTCCTTGAGAGTTTCCGAGCCGTGCTCAGCGAGGCGACCGCCGGCCTGAGATCGATCCCCTCATGAAGGTCGCCGTGACCGGCGGATCGGGGTTCATCGGATCGCACGTGGTCGACAAGTTGGTGGCTGCCGGCCATCAGGTTGTCGTCATCGATCGTCGACCACACAACCGAACCGATGCCGTTTTCCGCGACGTCGATCTCACCGATCTTCCTGGGCTGGTCCGGGCCATGCGCGGCTGCGACGCGGTCTTCCACCTGGCCGGGGTGTCCAACGTCAACGATGCCTACGCCGACCCGGTGGCCACGATCGACATCAACGTCACCGGGACAGCTCGGGTGTGGGAGGCGGCCCGACGCAACCAGATCGGTCGGGCCGTCCTCGCCAGCACGGTCTGGGTATACGCGGCAGCCACGGGTGAGGACGCCGCCGCCGAGGACACGCTCTTGACCGTGACCGGAACCGAGCACATCTATACGGCTTCCAAGCTCGCCGCCGAGGTGGTGGTGACCAGTTTCGGAGAGCTCTACGGGCAGACGTACACGATCCTGCGCTACGGGATCCCCTACGGGCCCCGCATGCGGGAACAACTGGTGATTCCCCGCTTCATGCGCGCTGCGCTGGCCGGCGAGACAATCACCATCAACGGTGATGGGCTGCAATTTCGGAACTACGTGTACGTCGAGGATCTCGCCGACGCGCATCTGCTGCTGTTCGACGGCCGTGGCGACAACGAGATCCTCAACCTGGAGGGACCGGCGCCGGTAAGCATCCGCCAGGTGGCCGAAGTCGTCCGTACCCTGGTGGACCCGGAGCTCCTGATCGAGTTCCTGCCGTCGCGGCCCGGTGACTACGCCGGACGGGAGGTCTCGGCCGAGAAGGCCAGCCGGCTGCTCGGCTGGCGGGCCACGACGCCGTTCGAGGAGGGCATGCGCCGGTACATGGAATGGTGGTCGGCGGGCACCGTGCCAGCAGCCGAAGGCGGGACCGGGGCATGAGGACCGCCCGGCGGGCGCTGTTCCTGTCGGGGTCGTTTGGAAAGGGCCACGACACGCTGGCGGAAGCGTGCGCCAATGCGCTGATCCCGTATCAGGTGGAGAGCCGAATCGTGGACTCCATCGCCCTGCTCGGTCAACATGGGCCGAGCGCGGTCGGCGATTGGGTATTTCGCCGTTTGCTGGCCATCCCTCCCGTTTACGACGCCTTCCACTTTTCGCAGTTGCGCGGCGACGGGCCCCTTGGCCGCTTTGTTGACCGCGCCGCGGTCAAGGTCATGCTGCCGTTGCTCAAGGAGGAGGTAGATCGGTTCGAGCCGGATCTGATCGTTTCGGTGTTCGCCTCAGGCGCGGCGGCGGCCGTGCATCTCAAGGAGGACTGTCCGGATCTGGCCACGGTGGTGTTCATCACCGACTCGTTCGCACACCGCATGTGGGTCCATGAGGGTACGGACGTGTTCCTGGTCACCTCCAAGATGGCGGCCGCATCCGTCTGTCGGTACTGGCCACAGGCGAACGTTGAGGTCATCAACGCCCCCGTCCGGCCGTCCTTCTACGAAGCTCCCACCCAAGAACAGGCCCGCAGCAACATCGGCGTGCCCGAGGGCGCGCCGTGTGTGTTGCTCATCTCCGGGGCGTGGGGCGTCGGACCGCTGGACAAGGTCGCCGTCGCCATGGCCGAGGCCGGCTACTGGGTCCTGGTCGTCGGCGGCACCAACGAGCGGCTGGCCCGCCGCCTCGCCTCGGTGGCTGCTGACCATCCGACGGTTGTGCCGTTCGGTTACACCGACCGCATCCCCGAGCTCATGGCAGCCAGCGACGTCGTGGTGACCAGCTCGGGGGACACCTGCCGAGAGGCCCGGGTCATCGGCCGGGGGCTGATCCTGCTCGACGTCATCCCGGGCCACGGCCGCGAGAACCTCATGCACGAACTCGAGCTGGGTGACGCGGCCGTCTGTTCCCCGACTCCGGCGTCGGTACTGGGCACGGTTCAGCGA
>CAXMLU010000701.1:0-4913 GCA_964194255.1 uncultured bacterium | reverse complement strand
GTCTTGCCCGCGTCGATGTGGGCCATGATCCCGATGTTGCGGGTTCGGGCCAGCGGGAACTCTCGGATGGTGGGGGCTTCAGCCATAACTCACTCTTCTAGACTTGCGGTACTGCGGGGTTCTGCGACCCGATGCTGTGGGCGGCAGGAAAAGACCGGGCGCATAGCAGTCGCCCGGCCGTCAGCAGTCCAATTGTGCCAGCTACCAGCGGTAGTGGGCGAAAGCCTTATTGGACTCGGCCATCTTGTGGATGTCTTCTCGCCGTTTGACGGCGGCCCCGACCCCGTTGGAGGCGTCCATCAGCTCTGACGCCAGGCGTTGAGCCATGGTCTTCTCCCGCCGCTGGCGGCTGTAGCCGACCAGCCAGCGGATCGACAGGGTGGTCGCCCGGCGGGGACGCACTTCCATCGGGACCTGGTAGGTGGCACCGCCGACGCGGCGGCTCTTGGTTTCGAGCTGCGGCTTGGTGTTCTCCACGGCCCGCTTGACGGTGGCGATGGGCTCGGCGCCGGTCTTGTCCTTGATGGTCTCCAGGGCGTCGTAGACGATCGACTCAGCCAGGCTGCGCTTGCCCCTGGACAGGACCTTGTTGACGATCTGGGTGACCAGCACCGATCGGTAGATGGGATCGGGCACAAGCTCCCGGCGAGGCGGCGGACCCTTCCTCGGCATCTGTCGACCTAGCCCTTCTTGGCGCCGTAGCGGCTACGGGCCTGCTTGCGGTCGCGGACACCAGAGGTGTCGAGGGTGCCGCGAATGATCTTGTAGCGAACGCCCGGCAGATCCTTCACCCGGCCGCCGCGGACGAGCACGATGGAGTGCTCCTGGAGGTTGTGTCCCACCCCGGGGATGTACGCCGTGACCTCGACGCCACTCGTCAGCCGCACGCGGGCCACCTTCCGCAGCGCCGAGTTCGGCTTCTTGGGCGTGGTGGTGTAGACGCGGGTGCAGACGCCGCGGCGCTGCGGGGCGCCCTTCAGGGCCGGCGTCTTGGTTTTGTCAGACTTGTGCTCGCGGCCCTTCCGGACCAACTGGGCGATGGTGGGCACTCAGACCTTCCTTCATGGCGCGGGCAAAGTGCCGGCGCCGTGAGCCGAAGAGAGAGATTAGCAGCGCTACCACCCCTGGGGAAAAGGGCGTCGCCGCCGGAGTCGGGAGTGTCGCCCGCCCGCGGCGGGTCGGTGACGGATCTGGCTGCCCTGGCGACCATTCCCGTCGCCCACCGCGGGCCGCCGGCCGGCGCTCGGCGCACTGATCAGAGCTTGGTCCAGGTCACTCCGTCGGTCGTCCGCCAGATGGCCTGGCCGGCGATGGCCCATGCATTAGGCGTTCCTTCCAGAGTCGCGAGCTCGACCGGACCGCTATCGGTTTGGACACTGAACGCCTCGTGCCAGGTACGTCCGCCGTCCGTCGTGACCAGGATGCCGATCCGATCGAGTGCCAGCCAGGCCCGGGTGTCATCTATCGCGACGAGGCGGTTGACGTGTCCCGAGAGCGTAATGGAGCCGGTGTTGGTGCCGTAACCGACGGAAGCAACCAGATTCCAGTGTCGCCCCGAGTCGGCGCTGCGGTACACCTGATTGCCCTGCTGGATGGTCGCCGGGCTGCCCGCGCAGACCAGCCACAGGTTCTCGGTCATGACCGCCACTACTTGGTGGAAGACCACATCGCCGGTCTGGCAGGGATCGCTCAGCGGTTGCCAGCTCGTCCCGCCATCGGCCGTCAGGTGAAGGTCTGCGCTTCCCCCCTGACCGAACGAGGCGACGAAGGCCCGCACCCGGTCGAGCGGCGCGAGGGTGGCTCCAAGGCCAAGCGCACCGGACCGGGCCGGGGTCGAGGACCAGGTTGCGCCTCGATCGTCGGAGGTGATCACGGACACTGGGCAGCCAACCTGAAGCGGCGGCGTGTTGCAGTTTCCGACCGCCCAGACCCGAGGACCGCCGATGCCGAGGTCTTCCACGTTGTGCACCACCGTCTGGGCCGGGACGCGCCAGGAGGCGCCGCCGTCCTGACTCACGGCCAGGCCCGGGCCCCAGGCGTAGAGACCGAGTCCGCTGACGGTCAGCCGGCTCACGCTCGCCGCGGCGAACGGCTGGCTCGGACCCACCAGGTGCCAGGTCGCCCCGCCATCCTGCGTGCGGGCCAACCGAGGCTTACTGCCCATCAGCGCGTCGATCAGGGCGTAGCCCAGCTTGGGAGTGTCGAAGGACAGCGCCGACAGCTTGGACACATCGACAACCCGTGGGCCGTCGGGCGGCAGGATGACCGGGGAGGTCGGTGAGGGTACGAAGGTTGTCGGTGTTGGCAGTCCTGCCGAAGTCGTGGGCGTGACGACCGTCGTCGACGAACCGCCGACGTTGACCTTCTGGCCACCTGGGCTTCCTGACCCGCTGGCCAACGCCACCGTCACGCCGATCACGATGGCGGCCAGCGCCCCACCGGAGCGCGCGCGGCGCCGTTGCTGGCGCTTCCGAGCCCGGCGACGGACCGCGTCGGGTGCGGCCGGCAGATCGGCCCGTTCCCCGGCCGCAGCAACCTCGGCCAGACGGCGCCCCAGCTCATCACTCATCGTCGACTCCCTCTCCCAAGGCTACGGCCAGAGCGGACCGGCCCCGGCTCAACCACGACTTCACCGTGCCCTCGGGCACCTTTGACTCGGCGGCTATCTCTGCCACGGAGAGCCCGGCCAGGTGGTGCAAGACCACGGCCTGGCGCTGCCGGGCCGGCAACGATCGGAGCGCGCCGACCAGCGCCTCCTGATCGCCCGCGGCCGAATCGGGACTCGTCCGTTCCTCAGGCGCGCCGAACACCAACCGCCGGGTTCGGCGCCACCGGCTCACGGCCAGGTTGAGCGCCACCCGGCGCACCCAGGCTTCGGGGTTCTCATACGCCGCCACCCGTTCCCAGCGCAACCAGGCGCGCACGAATGCCTCCTGCACCACATCCTGGGCGTCACCGAGATCGCCGGTCGCGACGTAGAGCTGGCCGACGAGACGCCGGCCCGAACTCTGGTACAGCTGGTCGAAGGCCTGCTCCGGTGTCACCGCCACGGCCACCGCTTCCCTGAGCATGTGCACACCGGACACACGCCGGAGGCCGCCCCAGGGTTGCACGCGCTGGCGGGAATTGGACGACCGGCTTAACGTGACGTGTACACAACATGGCAACCGAGATGCCAGATCATGCCTACGGCCACTGCCTGGCGGTGTTGAGAAATCCCGCCGCCGCAGAATCGGCCGCTAGCCGGGCGATGGTCAAAGGGGGCATCTCTCGCACATCGGTCTTAAGCCAGGCCCGGTTTGCCGCACTTGAGGCATCCCGTCACCAGGAGAGCGACGGCCGCGCCGCCCCGCCGCTCGTGCCCAACGACATCACCGAGCTGGCCTGGATGCTGACCGAGACTCGTCCAGCGGTGGAGCGGGCCGTGATCGACCTCGACGGCCGCCACCAGCTGGATCGAGCCAGAGTCGGACGGACGCTCGGCCTGCCGGCGGCGGCAGCCGCGGCTCGGGTGGCCGAGGTGGCCGCGGCCTGGGCCGAGCACCTCGACCCGGCTCTGCTCGCCCATCTCGGCCCGGGCGAGTGCCCTGGTCTCGAGGCGGTGCTCGAGGAAGCCGGCCTCTACCGCCCCGCGCCGGGAGGTGGCGACGAGGCCGCCGTCGATCCGCCCGCCCTTCGCCCGTCCGCCCGACTGGATGATCTCCTGGCCGTGGTACCGGCCGTGCATGCCCACACGGCCGGTTGCGAACGGTGTCACGACCGCGTCAGGGCGATGGTCACCACTCGGGCGCTCGTCTCCCACACCCCCCTCGAGCAGGCCCCGGGGGCGGTACGTGAGGCGGCCCGTCGGGCCCGGTTCCGCCGGCCGGCACTCCTGCCGCCGCCGCTCGACGGCACCGGCCAGCGCCGCGCCTCGCGGGCGGTCGTGATGAGCGCGGCGATTGTCATCCTGCTTCTGATCACCGGAGGCGCGGTCGTCGTCGACCGCCACGCCCATCAGAACAACCGCTCGCAGCGGGTGGCGGCCCTGACCGCATCACCCCGAGGCGGTAATGCCCTCGTCGCCACCCCGGCGGTGCTCCACTCGGTGTCACAGTCCATCGCCCTGAAGAACACGTCGGACCACCCGATCGCCTGGCACGCCCGTCCCGATGCCCCCTGGTTGGGGGTCAGCCCACCTGGCGGGCGGTTACCGGCCGGGGGGTCCGCCGTGGTCACCGCACATGTACTCGACGGTGCTCCGAGCGGGAAGCCGGCCGCGCTGGTCACCGTGAGCGGTGACGACGGATCGACGGCCGCCGTCCAGCTCCAGGCCGCCACCGACCGCCCTCCCGATGTGGCCGTCTCGGCCAGCGGCTGCACGATTACCGCCGAGATCGTCGATCCGCTCGGGGTAGCCAGCGTATCCCTGCACTGGATGTTCGAGGCCGTGCCGGGGACGAGCTCGACCGACATGGAGGCGCCTATGGCGGCCACCAAGGGCGCGACCACCTATACGGCCAGCCTGCCCAGCCATCCGGGCGGAGTGATCTGGTGGGTGACCGCCACCGACTCCCGGGGCATCCAGGCCCGGACCTCGAACGCCGCCCTTGCCGACGCGGCGGCCGTCGGCTCGGCGTCAGCCGCCACTAGCTGCTGAACGAACCGGGCGCCCCCGAAAGGGCGCCCGGTCTGCAACTTGGTTTGTGCTTCGACTACGCCGTCTCGTTCTCGGCGTTCGAGGGGAACCAGTCCGGTGACGCCGTGGCCTCGCCGTCGGCGGACGGCCGGCTGCCGATGCTGGCCAGCCAGGCGGCCGGGTCGGCCTCCTCGGTATCCGAGCTCCAGAACGGCATCGGCTCCGCCTCGGGCGCTTCCATCTCCACGTTGCGGTACCGGATCATCCCGGTCCCGGCCGGGATCAGCTTGCCGAT
>CAXMLU010000700.1:0-6829 GCA_964194255.1 uncultured bacterium | reverse complement strand
GCCACATCTGGTGGCGTTACCCACCGCCCGCCGATGACGGCCAAGTCCTCATCTGTCGCCCCACGGGCGACCGCGCAACCCTTTCAGACGTAAATCGGGACGCCGTGCTGCTGAGCCTTTGCGAACAACTCGAGTATGGGCGGCACACCAATCCCTTTGGTCTGCTCGCGCTGCGCAGATCTAACGAGTTCGGTCGCGTCGCCTGCGAGCACGATCCCGACCGTGTGACCGACCTCCAGCGAGCCGTTCACAGCCAGGTGGAGCGGGATCGATGCCCGTGTCGGGTCAGAGGTGCCGCTGGCCGACATGTACAAGATCTTTATGACCAGAGTGTACGCATCGGTCGCGCCCAACCTGTCCTAGGTCTCCGGCTCGACCCCATGATCGAAGACCTCGGCCAGGCCGCCGAGGAGCCATCGGTCACTTGCCGGGAGGTGGTGGCGGAGCGGCGCTCGGAAGCTGAGACCCTCGACGAGATCCACCGCTTGGCCACTCAGCCACGGTGCGCCGGCATCGCCCGCCACCGCCTCGCGCACGACAACAGTCGGCCCGGCGTCGACGACGAACCGAATCGTCGGGCGGTCGGCCTCGATGCCAAGCGTCCCCAGCCGGTCGGACCCGCCGGCGGCGAGCAAGGTCGGACCGAGCGCGGCCACGTAGACAAGACAAGCTGTGACCTCGTCAGCTTCCTCGACGGGTGACAACCCGAGCGGCAGGACGACGTCTCGCTCATGGACCCAGCCGTCCCACAAGGCATGAAGGACGACGGCGCCAACCGCGAGATGGCCCGGAGGAGCCTCGGCGACGAGCGACCACGCGGTGCCATCCAACCCTTTCAGGACATCGGCGAGTTGCTCAAGGTTTGTGACGAAGTCCTCGAGTACGGCGGCCGGCGTCCGTGCCCGCGTGGGTGCAACCAGCAACTCCGGGGTCACGGCCGGGTCGAATCCCGCCAAGAAGCGCGTCGGCGTGCCGGCGAACCCAGAGGTGATCGAGAGCGCCCAGAACCGATCGGTGTCCACGAGATGGGCGACCACGTCCTGAATGGACCACTCCGAACAACGGCTGGCAACAGTCCAATGCTCGGTCTCGAGGTCGGTCAGGAATGCGGCCAGTCGACGCCGCTGCCGCAACAGGGGCACAGACACATCAGCGAACGGAACCTCCACTCGCAGAACCGGCGGACCGTCGTAGCGCGGCGTTAACTGCATCGACGGATGTTAGGCACACGATCGTTGCCACTATCGCTACAAACACCCAGCGCAGGAACCGGGATCATTCGGCACCCACCGACCCTTTCCCCAGAATGTGGCGCGGTGATCGGGGCATCGTTTTGCGAAGATGGGCCCACCTGGCGCGTACCAACCCGCCTTCTTCCGCACCGATGGTTCGGGATCGGAGTCCCTCGACTCGCTCAGCGCTCTGACCGCGGCCGGGTCGGTGTGGACCCACCGTCCGACGACCTCAGCGGCCATAGCGCGAACGTGACTGTCTCGGTCGGCTCGGAGTATCCGGATTGCGGGTTCGAGGACGTCCTCCTTGGCGGGCCGACCGACGTTGTCCTTGCATCGATCACAGGCCAGCGCATGCAACGCCGCCCACCTCACGCCATCGTCGCCGTCCACCAGCATGCTGATGAGCTCCGGAAAGGAGTCCTCGTCAACGAGATGGTCCAATGCCTGGGTGCAGTGGCGCCTCACGGACCGGTCGTTGTGGCTGAGACCGCAGCGGATTGCCGGTAGGGCGGCCTGGCCGCTCAACGTCAGGTGCCAGTAGGCCCTCTGAGAGCGAATCGGGTCGGCCAACTGCTCAACCCAACCATCGAAGCCATCAGCGCCAACAGGGACCACCTCGCCAATCGTACGCTCGCGCCCCGGTCGGGCACATCGGCCCCGGGTGCGGCATCATGCAGCGGATGCACCAGTGAGCCGACTACCCATCGCGGACTACGCGCTGCTGTCCGATTGCCGCTCCGCCGCGCTCGTAAGCAGGGGGGGTTCGATCGACTGGTTGTGCGTCCCCCGCTTCGACGGGCCCTCGGTGTTCGGGCGCCTGCTCGACGACGCCGCCGGGCATTGGTCGATTCGTCCCGCCGCCGGAACGCAGTTCGAGACGACCCGCCGATACGTGGACGACACCATGCTGGTGGAGACGACGTTCACCACGGCCGGCGGCTCACTCACCCTCACCGACGCGATGGCGGTCGGTCACAACGATCGGGGCCACGGGCTCGGCGCCAGCGCGGTCGGCGCGGTGCTGCGACAAGTGGTCGGCGTGGCCGGGTCGGTGGACCTGGAGATGACGTACGCGCCGCGCCCGGAGTACGGGCTCGTCTCGCCGGTGCTGGAGCTGGTCGACGGCGGGGTCAACGGCCGGGGTGGGGCCGACGTGCTGGCGCTGTCGACACCGGTGCCGCTCGAGACCGATGAGTTCACCGCACGGGGCCGTTTCACGGTGCGGTCGGGGGAGGTGCTCGCCTTCGCATTGCAACACCGGACCACATCCGAGGAACAGCCCCACCTCTGGTCGCAGAGGGAGATCCGAGATCGGCTAGACGACACCGCCGAGGCGTGGCGCACCTGGTCGGGCATGCACCAGGCCTATGACGGCCCGTGGGCCGATCTCGTGCGCGTAAGTGGTCGGGTGCTGTATGCGCTGACGTACTTCCCCACCGGTGCCATCGTCGCGGCGCCTACGACATCGCTCCCCGAGACGCCGGGCGGGTCGCGCAACTGGGACTACCGCTACGCGTGGGTGCGTGACGCATCGTTCACGCTACAGGCGCTGTGGGTCGCCGCCTGTCCTCACGAAGCCGACAAGTTCTTCAACTACATCGCGGGCACCGCCGCGTCACAGGTCCGCCATGGAGCCGACCTCCAGATCATGTTCGGCATCGGGGGCGAGCACGATCTGACCGAGCGTGAACTCGGCCACCTGTCCGGTTGGCGGAGCAGCGCGCCCGTGCGTATCGGCAACGGGGCGTGGAACCAACGCCAGCTCGACGTCTACGGCGAGCTACTCGACGCCGCCCTCCGCCTGCCCGACCAACTCGCCCGGCTCGGGCCGGTCACCCGCCGGTTCCTCGCCGACCTGGCCGACACGGCAGCCGCCCGCTGGCAGGAGGAGGACCGCGGCATCTGGGAGATCCGGGGCGAGCCTCGCCATTTTCTGTACTCCAAGCTGATGTGCTGGGTCGCGGTCGACCGGGCGATCACCCTGGCCGACCGACTGGGCGCGCTCGACCGCGTCGAGCGCTGGAAGGTCGCCCGCAACGAGATCGCCGACGCGATCATGACCCGGGGCTGGAACGAGGAGGTCGGCGCCTTTACCCAGTCGTTCGGCAGCGACGCACTCGACGCCTCAAACCTCATGATGCCCATCGTCGGGTTCATCCCCGCTGACCACCCCCGGATGCGGGCCACGATCGACGCCACCACGGCCCGGCTCAGCGACGAGCGGGGATTGGTTTACCGGTATCTCGCCCCCGACGGGCTTGAGGGCGACGAAGGCACGTTTCTCATGTGCACGTTCTGGCTGGCCCAGGCTCACGCGCTGGCCGGCCAGCTCGACCGGGCCCGCGCCACGTTCACGGCCGCCGCCGCCTTCGTCAACGACGTCGGCCTGCTGTCCGAACAGGTCGACGCCGGCACCGGCGAGCTCCTCGGAAACTTCCCGCAGGCATTCAGCCACATCGGGCTCGTGAACGCCGCCTGGGCCATCGCTGAGGCCGAACGGCAGGAAAGAGAAACGTGACGACGACTCGGGGCACGTTGGCGCCGGGCCGGCCGGCCTCTCGGTAGCGACCACGCACCAGATGGCTTGGTAAAGGAACCTTGACATCCGGTCGAGGTAAAGGACCTTGACATCATGAAGAATGCGGTCCGCGAGCAGCGCACCGAGCGAGGGCTGTCCCAGGCGGAAATCGCCACAGCCCTCGGTGTGTCTCGTCAGACCGTGATTGCGATCGAGACCGGTCGTTATTCACCGTCGCTGCCGTTGGCGTTTCGGCTCGCCAGATTCTTTGAGTCGACAGTCGACGAGCTATTCGATGCATCGGAAGAGGTACGGACATGATGGGAACCGAACACGCACGTCTACGGAGGCCGGCGGTTACGGCCCTTGGTGGTTCAGCCATCGCAGTCGCCTCGCTTGTCAGCTCGGGATGGGGCGATGCGCTTATCGTGCAGGCGGTTACTGTTTTGGCCGCGATCGGTTACTACCTCCTGGGCGGGAGGGACAGCGATTTTGGCGCAATGATCGGTTCGCAGACCGACGAGCGACAGGCGACTATCGGGTGCGGGCGAGGGCCTTGGCCGGATGCGTTATGGGAGCCGTCGGGGTGGCGGGTTTCGTGATCGCAACGGCACACGGGGAGGTCACCTGGCCGTTCGAGGTCTTCTGCGGCGTCGGCGCAATTTCCTTTCTGGCTGGCACGGTGATCTACCGCGCCTCTGGATATGAGCCAACACGAGAGCGGTCGGTCGGAAGCTAGCGTGACCGTATGGCTGGCGACGATGGCGTCCCGACGATCCTGTTCGCCCACGCCAAGGATTGGGAACGTTGGCTCGAGGACAACCACGCGTCCTCGGGAGTGTGGATCAAGATGGCCAAGAAGGGCTCGGGCGTCGACAGCGTGCGGTACCCGGAAGTGCTCGACATCGCGCTCTGCTTCGGATGGATCGACGGGCGACGAGAGGCGCTCGACGAGCGGCACTTCCTCCAGCGATTCACGCCACGTCGATCCCGGAGCAGATGGTCGCGTATCAACCGAGACAAGGTCGAGCGGCTGATCGCCGAGGGCAGGATGCGCGCGGCCGGCCTCAGCGAGGTCGAGCGGGCGAAGGCGGACGGCCGCTGGGAAGCGGCCTATGACGGCCAAAAGACGATCGCTGTCCCGGATGACCTCAGGCAGGAGCTCGACGCCCGGCCCCAGGCCAAGGCGTTCTTTGCTGAACTCTCGAGCCAGAACCGCTACGCGGTCCTCTACCGGCTCCAAGACGCGAAGAGGGCTGAGACGCGCGCTCGGCGGCTGGCGAAGTTCCTGGACATGCTTGACGCCGGCGAGAGGATCTACGAATAGCGATTCACGGGAAGTCGATCTGCGGGCGTCCCCGAAGGATGTCGACCAGCTCACGTCAGGCGGGTCCTCGCTCAGCGGCGCCGTAGGTGTCAGCTCGAGGTATTGACGATCAAGAGATTGCATGGAGCGTGGTGCGACACCTTGTTGGGAACGCTGCCCAGGATGAATCGTCGCGCCCCGCTCATGCCCTTGTTGCCGACAACCAGCAGATCGGCCTCCTGGTTGGTGGCCGCGTCACACAGGGCGCTGGCCGGGTCGCCGACCTGCAAGTGGGTCTCGACCGTGGCTCCGGCACGCTGTGCGCTTTCGGCGGCCCTTGCGAGGATCTCCCGGGCGTCTTCTTCGGCGATCTGGGGCACTCCTACTGCGAACGAGGCCGCACCGGCGTCATAGCCTATGGATGCGGCCGGAGAGACACGCTGGAATGCGTGCACGATGTGCAGTCGGGCCCCCGTGAGGCCGGCCAGATCCGCCGCATGGCGCACCGCTTCGGCCGCCGTAGCGGACCCATCGGTCCCAACCACAATGCTCTTGTACACATTCCCCCCTAAGTCGCTCCTTGACTTCGCGGCATGAGCCTAGGCCTCGCGTCCGAATCGAGCGGGGCTACGTCTGGGCGGGCGCGCCGGGCCGACTAGAAAATGCCGGGGCTCGGCGTGAGAAGTGGCGGGACGGACACCACTCCGAGGCGGTCAAAGATGGCCTGGCTGGCGGCCCAGCGGTCATCGCCGCCCTCCTTGCCCTCACGGCGCTCGAGCTCCGCCTGAGCCCGAATGGTCAGGGCGATCTCATAGTCGGCATTCCTGGCCCGTCCGGCGGAGAGGCTCTCCTCGAGGGCCTGGCCCGCGGCGGCAAGGTCGCCGAGCTGGGCCAGCGCCGCACTCCGGACCCGGTGCAGCAACGGACTCTGGGCGGCGGTGCCTCCGAGGGAGCGAGCTCGGTCGATGGTCTCCTCGACCACCTTCAGGGCCGACTCCGCTTCGCCGCTCCGGACGAGACACTCCGACATCCTGGCCCTCGTCTCGAGCGCCTCGACCTGGGCGCCAATGTCTTGGGCCTCCCAGAGCGATTCCTCAAATAGTCGGAGCGCTTCTGCAAATCGGCCGCGCCCGCTCGCCGTCCGGGCCAAGTTGCACTTCGCGAAGGCCACCCCGGACCGGTAGCCCACGGCCTGCCACACTCTCGACGCCTCAATGAACAGGTCCTCGGCTTGTTGCAACTTGCCCTGGTCAAGAGCGATCTCTCCGATGTTGTTGAGACAGAAGGCGCGCATGACGGTATTGCCGGTGCGGGCCACAGTGTCGCGGGCTCGCTCGTACAGTTCGAGCGCCCGATCCCACTCACCCCGCCAGTAGGCGAATCCGCCGAGCATGTTCAGGACGCTCGCTTGACCGGGCAGGTCACCCAACTCTTCATAAAGGGCGAGAGATCTATGGAGATTCGAAGCATCCTCGAGATGGCCAAGATCCATGAGGGCCCAATCGAGCACACGGAGCGCATGCGCCAACGCCTCCCGGTTGCCGGCCGCATCTGCCTCCTCAATGGCCTGGCGACAATATTTCATCGCCCGGCTGTGCCGTCCTTCCTCTTGACAGAAGCGTCCGTACCACGCCAGCAACTGGGCCCGTTGCTGCGCCGCGTCGGAGCCTTCAAGCCCTTCGAGCGAGCGCAATCCTCGACTTATCCAACGGAGGGCGTTGGCATAGCGATCCATCCAGCCCTGAGTCCAAGAGCTGTCTCTTATACACA
>CAXMLU010000699.1:0-4248 GCA_964194255.1 uncultured bacterium | reverse complement strand
CCCGCCTCAAAATGATTCGAGGTGCCCGGCCCCTTCCGGAACAGCCATTCCAGGCCGATGAGCGGCCGGCGCCACTTCTTGAGGGCGGGCGCGAGGGACACCGGCTGGGTGCAAGCGTGCTGGATATAGACCTCCAGGTGATCCTGCAGATGCGAACCGACACCCGGCACATCCTCCACCACATCAATGCCGAGGGCGCTGAGTTGGGTGGAGTCGCCGACGCCGGAAAGCTGGAGCAGTTGCGGCGTATTGATGGCGCCACCGCAGCAGATCACCTCCCCGCCGTAGGCGCGCTGAGGCGCTCCGCCGCGAACAGTGTACTCGACGCCGACGGCCCTTCGTCCCTCGAAGAGGATCTTGGTGACCAACGCGCGGCAATGGACCTCGAGATTGGGGCGGGACTCCACCGGATGCAGATAGGCGCGGGCCGCGCTCCACCGGCGTCCCCGGTTGATGTTGCGGTCGAATCGAGCGAAGCCCTCTTGGCGGTAGCCGTTCACGTCGTCGGTCAGCGCGTAACCGGCTTCCTGGACGGCACCGAAGAAGGCATGGCACAACGGGTTGGTGGCTGGCCCTCGTTCCAGGATCAGTGGTCCACCCTGGCCGCGATAGTCGTCAGCACCCGCCAGACAGCTCTCCATCCGCTTGAAGTACGGGAGGCAGTGCGCATAGTCCCATGCCTCCATGCCCTTGTCGGCGGCCCACCGCTCGTAGTCCAGCGGATTGCCCCGCTGGAAGATCATTCCGTTGATGCTGCTGGAGCCACCGAGCACCTTGCCGCGAGCGTGATAGATCCGCCGGCCGTTCATGTGCGGTTCGGGCTCGGACTCGTACTTCCAGTCGTAGTACTTCGAGCCGATGGGAAAGGACAGCGCCGCCGGCATCTGGATGAAGACGTCCCATCGGTGATCGGGACGGCCTGCCTCCAGGACCAGGACCTGAGCCGAGGCATCGGCGCTGAGCCGGTTGGCCAAGACGCAGCCGGCGGAGCCACCTCCAACGATGATGTGGTCGTACTGCTTCATGGTTGGGACGGAAACCCGAGGACGGGCTCGAGCCGACCGGGCCCGTCCTCGGATTGTCCAGGACCTAGGAGGGCACCCACGCCTTCCATTTCGTCTGGTTGGCGTCCACCCACTTCTGGGCGGCGGCCGCCATGCTCAAACTGTCCGCGTTCTTGTAGCTGGTAACCAGGTTCTGGTCGTCGCCCGTCCAGTTCATGTTCGATAGGAACTGGAAGGCCTTGGGACTCTTGGTTTGCAGCTTGGCGCTGACCGCCTTCAACAAGGGGTCGGTCGGGTAGTCACAGTTGTACTTGCCGTCCTTGCCCTGGCCGGCGGCTGAGGCCGTGCACTGTGGGGTGATCGGAGGAAGCTTGACCGCCACGAGTGCGTACTTCGAGTTGGCCCACTGCGGCTGATAGAAGTAGAAGAGGAGCGGCGACTTGTCCTTGAAGGCGGTGCCAAGGGCAGTGATCAGAGCGGCCTCGCCACCTCCGACAACGACCTTGAACGGCAAATTCAGGTTCTTGATGATCTGGTCGTCGTAGCTCACGTAGCTCGGGTCGCCCAGCAGGAACTGGCCCTTGCTTCCTGTCTCAGCAGTCGCGAAGTACTTCGCCGCGGCAGGCGAGTTCAGCCCTTGATACGTGGCGTACTCGGGGTGGGCGTCAGCCACGTACTTGGGGATGAACCAGCCGATCTTGCCAGTCGGCCCCAGTAGACCCGCGTTGATGACGGACTTCTTGGTGGTGATGTAGGTCTGGATGTCGCTGGCGTGGCCGGAGGGCCACACCTCGAGGTTGGCATCGATCTGGCCGGAATCGAGTCCAGCCCAAACCGCGTTCTCGTCAATGTCCACGAGCTTCACGGTCATGCCCAGCTGCTTCTCCAGGATGATCTTGGCGACGTTGGCGTTGGCCGCCGAACCGTCCCACGGGTTGATGGCCAGGGATATCGATCCACCCGAACCCGGCGTCGGCAGTGCCGCGGTCACGCCGGGCGCAGCCGTGGTCCCGGGCTGACTGGATACGGATAGCTTCTTGGAGCTGCCGCACGCGGCGAGCACGAGGCTCGCGATCACGACGACAGGCACCCATCGGCGTAAACGACTCACTGTTGTTCCCCCTTCTGGTTGGTGTTGCTGTTGTTGCTGAGTTGACGAACGGGACCGGGAACACGAGGCGCACCCCAGGCCTGCGTGATGCGGTCCAGCACGACAGCCAGTGCCACGATAGCCAGGCCGGCCTCCACACCAAGGCCCAACTGGCTCTTGGTCAGTCCGTAGACGACATCGAGGCCGAGTGCGCCTCCGCCGACCAGGCCGGCGATGATCACCACAGACAGCACCATCAGGATCATCTGATTCACGCCGAGCATCATCGAGCGCCACGCCATGGGCAGCTGAACCTTGGTGAGGATCTGGCGGCTCGTCGCTCCTGTGGACACGGCAGCTTCGATGGTCTCGGCCGGCACGTGCCTGATGCCGAGGGCGGTGAGACGGATTCCCGGAGACACGGCGTAAATCACCGCGGCAATGACACCGGGAACCCGCCCCACGTGGAAGAGCGCGATGACGGGCACCAGGTACACGAACGCAGGCAATACCTGGGCAGCATCGAGCATGGGGCGGATGACAGCGTAGATGCGGTCCGAACGGCCCGCCATCACCCCTACGGGAATGGCGATCAAGGCTGACACCAGCACGGCGATCAAGACCTGGCTCAAGGTGTCCATGGTGTGGACCCAGATACTTCCTGTGCTGGTCGCCACGCCAAAGCCAGCAACGGCCAGCAGGCACGCGGAGCACACGATCGCCACGCGGCGGCCGGCACTGGCCCATGCCAGCGCACCCACTCCGGTCACCACCACCCACCATGGAGGTTTGGTGAAGAAACTCCGCAGCGGATCGAGAAGGTGCAGAACGGTGAAGTCGCTGATTTTTCCCGTACCACCGATGACGGGCAGGCCGGTGCGGATGTTGTTGCTGAACCAGTCGGCGAGGTGGTTGACAGGGTCCCGCAGCGACCAGTTCCACGAGGCCGGAAAGTCGCCCGCACCGACCATCTTCGAGACCACCACCGCGGCCACGATGACCACACCCCCAATGAGCAGCTCCCGTCGGTCCCGCTCGACGGTCCGCGTCCGACGGTAGCGTCGTGCGGCCGCCTGGCTCCGGCCGCTGCTGATCCGATCGAGCAGCACCGCCACGGCAAGGATGCCGAGCCCGGCGTTGAAGGCTTGACCCACATCGACATGCTGGAGTCCGGCCAGCACCTCCTGCCCAAGTCCTTCCGCACCGACGAGGGCGGCAATGACCACGATGCCGAGGGCCAGCATGATCGTCTGGTTGACCCCGAGGAGCAGTGCCGGCCGAGCGAGGGGCATCTGCACCTTCGTAAGGATCTGCCGGCGAGTCGCTCCGTGCGCCTCGCCCACCTCCACCGCCTGGGTGGAAACGGAGCGGATACCGTGAGCGGTCAGTCGGACGGCGGGAGGCAGAGCGAATATCACGGTGGCCACGACCGCAGCGGGTACGCCGATCCCGAACACCAGGACGGTCGGTAGCAGGTAGCAGTACGCAGGCATGACCTGCATCGCGTCGAGGAAGGCTCGTGTGCTTCGCTCCACTCGCGGCCACAGTGCGCTGGCGATGCCGAGGGGGACGCCGAGGGCGAGAGCCACGGCAACCGAAACGAGCATGAGCGACGTGGTGGTGATGCCCTGAGTCCAGAGCCCGAGCACCCCGAGCGTGGCCAGGCAACCCACCGCGATCAGCGCCGCTTTCAGGCCGGCCACCCGCCGGCCGACAACGGCAATGACCACGAACAGCCCCGGCCAGGTCAGCCACGTGAGCGCGTTGATCCCGTACTGAACGAAGCGGGTCAGCAGATCGCTCAGGGGGCGGAAGAAGAATCTGAACACCGGGTGGCTATGGCGGTGGTCGATGATCCACCGCTGTGCCCGCTCGGTGGCTGATGCGATATGAAAGTTCCACCAGGACGGTATCGGGTTGCCCCATACCGAGGCCAGGACCACGGCGGTGGCCACGACCGCCAGGACCGGGACCGTAGCGCGGGGAACCTTCCCCCACCGGTGCGGCCTGGCGACGACAACGGCCTCGCTGACCACTAGCGGTACCCGGCTCGGGGGCGGATTGGAGCGTCCGCCAGCGCGTTCAGAACCATCACCCGATCGAGCGAGCCGCACGGCTGGCCGTCGTCATCCAAGACCTGTCTCTTATACACAT
>CAXMLU010000698.1:0-6041 GCA_964194255.1 uncultured bacterium | reverse complement strand
AGTTTGCGTTGTCCAGGGTCGGGCCGGTCTCGATGCTGCCCGTGGCAGCCAAGCCCAGGCTCTGCAGGTATGGCTCCACCACCGTGTCCAACCGGGCGATGTTGGTGTCATTGGGCAGGCACGGCGTGCCGTCGGCGGCGGTGACCTCGGAGCGGGAAAAGATCAGCTCCACGAATCGGGTGGCCCCCACCAACAGGCTGGCCGTGCCGGTTGCCGAGCCATCGTGGCCCGTCACGGTGTGGGTCCCGTTGGCGCTGGCGGTACAGCTGGCGCCCGTGCACGAGCCGTCCGGGGAGATGCCCAATGTGGTCGAGCCGGTGACGTCGCCCAGGTCGTGGCCGGCCGAGTCGAAGCCTTCCGCCTTGTAGGCCTGACTGCGGCCCGGTCCGATCGACGCCGACGCCGGTGACAGCACCAGATGGTCCAACGGCCCGGTCACCGTCAACGTAGCCGGGTTCGTGGTGGCCGTCCCCGATGTGTTCGTGAAGACCGCGTGGTATTGGCTGCCGCTCATACCGGTGGTGACATTGCTTACGGTCAGCGTCGACGACGTCGCCCCCGCGATATCGGCGAAGCCCGTGGTCCCCGCCGGTTGGCTCTGCCATTGCACGGTCGGCGCAGGCGAGCCCGACGCCGCCGCCGTGAACGTCGCGGTTGCGCCCGGGCTGACCAACGCGTTCGCGGGCTGGGTGATGACAACCGGCGCGTTGCTGGCATTCACCGTCAGCGTGGCCGCGTTGGTCGTGGCCGAACCAGCCCTGTTCGTGAACACGGCGCGGTACTGGCCACCGCTCATCCCCACGGTGACCCCGCTGATGGACAAGGTGGGCGACGTCGCCCCGGAAATATTGCTGAACCCAGAGCTTCCCGGGGCTTGCACCTGCCAGCGCACCGTCGGCGTCGGAGAGCCCGAAGCCGCCGCCGTGAACGTCGCCGTCTGGCCCACGTTGACCGTCGCGTTACTCGGCTGCACCGTGACAACCGGACGGCTACGCGCCGGCCTGGCCGGCAACTGCGAGACCGCCGCAGAGGCGGCGGTGAGACTGCTGGCGCTTACGGCCAGCGCCCCGACGATCACCGTAAACCGGCGACGACCACGTGCGATCGGCATGGCCCCTCCCAGCGATGGCCAAAATGGCCATCGGCCCGCGGCGATCACCCTAACGGTTCAAGTTGAGCCGTGCGTTAACCTTCTTACGTCCGAGCGAGTTGTCCGGAATGTTGGCGTCAGGCGGTCACCGGGGAGTCCAACAACCAGCTTCCGACCCGCCGGCGGTGCCAGGCGGCGTCGCCCCAGGCCGCCGCCAGTGCCCACGCCTTCTTCATCCACAAATGCAGATCGTGTTCCCACGTGTAGCCGATGGCGCCGTGCACCTGCAGCGCCGCTCGCGCGGCACGCGTGAGCGCCGCTCGCGCGGCACGCGTGGCGGCATCGGATGCGTAGCCCTTGGCCATGGATACGTCCCGAGCTCGCACGGCCGACGCGCCGGAGGCCCCGCCCTGCCCAGCCATGGCGACCGTCCACGCCGCCCGGTAGACGACCGGCCGAGCGAACTCGATGCGCAGGAGGGCGTCGGCCAGCAGGTGCTTCACCGCTTGAAAGCTGCCGATGGGATGGCCGAACTGCTCGCGCTCTCGGGCGTAATCGGCGGCCAGCTCGACCAGGTGACTGGCCAGGCCAACCAGCTGAGCCGACACCGCCAAGACGCCCCTGTCGAAGGCGGCGGCCACCTCTCCTGGCGAGAGTCTAAGACGGGTGGCCTCCGATGGTGACCACGTGACCGAGGACAACCGCCGGCCGCCGTCCATCGATCGGTGCTCGGTCAGGACGACGTGGTTCGGCTCGAGCGCGTGTATCTCGTCTCCGTGCTGGAGCAGGAGGAGGCCGGAATCTCCCGCCGACGCGACGTAAGGGCCGGCATCTGGCAGTCCGACCGTGGCCAGCACCGCACCGGATGCCACGTCCGCGACCCGGTCGTCGTTGGCGGCCGCCAGCAGCGGAATGGCTACCGCCGCCGCCTCGACGACGGGCTCGGGCACCGCCGCCCGACCGCATTCCTCGACCAGCAGCACGAGGTCGACTTCAGTGAGACCCAATCCGCCGCGGTCGGTCGGGGCGAGTAGTCCGACCACGCCCATGTCGGCCAGGTGACGCCACCGCTCTACGGACGCCGCCACCCGACCACCGCTCAAGTCTCTTGCTTCCCACGCCGCCCGCACCGCGGCCGGCGGGCATTCCTTGGCGAGCAGGTCGCGCACCGCGGCCTGCAAGAGCTGCTGCTCGGCGGTGAAGGTGAATCGCACCTAGGACCCCCGGGGCAGGTTGAGCACGCGGTCGGCGATCACGTTGCGCTGGATCTCATTCGTACCTGCGTAGATGGGTCCGGACAGCGAGAAGAGGAAGCCGTCCAGCCACGGATTGCTCACCAACTCCGCGTCCGCGCCCAGGAGTCGCATGGCCGTCTCGTGCATTCGGACGTCCATCTCGGACCAGAAGATTTTGTTGAGGCTGGCCTCGGCGCCGATGGTGCCGCCCTCCAGAAGAGACGACACCGTCATGTAGGTATGGAGGCGATAGCCCTCGGCGTCCATCCACGCCTGAACCACCTCGTCCTCTAGCTCAGCATCGGGATGAGACCGGTACAGATCCACGAGACGATCGGCGGTGGTGGTGAAGCGGGCCGGGCTGCGCAAGCTGACGCCGCGCTCAAACCCGGCGGTGGCCATGGCCACCTGCCAGCCGCGATTCACGTCGCCCACGGTGTTGGTCGTAGGGACACGTACGTCGTCGAAGAACACCTCGGCGAAGCCAGTCTCCCCGTCCAGCTGGGCGATGGGCCGCACGGTGATGCCGGGCTGATCGAGAGGTACGAGGATGAAGGTCAGGCCCCGATGACGTTCCGCGGCCGGGTCGGTGCGAAAGATGCCAAACATCCAATCCGCGAACGCGCCCCGCGAACACCACGTCTTCTGCCCGTTCAGAATCCAGTCGCCACCGTCGTCGGACCGCTCGGCCTTCGAGCGGATACCGGCCAAGTCGCTTCCGGCATTGGGCTCGGACCAACCTTGGCACCAGATGTCTGCCCCCGCCGCCATCGGGGGAAGGAAGCGGGTCTTCTGTTCTGCGGTCCCCACATCCATGATGGTCGGACCGAGCAGGAAGATGCCGTTCTGGTTGACCCGGCCAGGCGCCTTGGCCCTCCAGTACTCCTCTTCGAAGATGAGCCACTTGATGTAGTCGGTGCCGCGGCCGCCGTACTCGAGCGGCCACGACACCGCCGACCAGCGGCCGGCAAAGAGCTCGCCTTCCCACGCCCGGTGCTGCTCGAATCCTTCGGCCGTGTCGAAGCTGGCCAGCGGCGTCGGCGGCACGTGGGCCTCCAGCCATGCCCTTGCCTCGGACCGGAACGCCTCCTCTTCGGGGGTGTAGGTCAGGTCCATGCCGGCGGGAGGCTACCCGAGTGGGCATACCTGATGCCCCGTTAGACTCCAACGATGGCGAAGACCAAAACGCGAGTGGCCGCCGTCGAGGGTTGGTTCACGCTCGATGAGCCGCCCCGCCTGCTGGCAAACCGCTGCATGCGCTGCGCAACGTTCGTGTTCCCACCGACCGCTGTCTTCTGCCCCAACCCTGCCTGCGACGGGGCCGAATTCGAGGCGGTCCCGCTCAGCGGCCGGGGTCGGGTGTGGTCGTACACCACCAACCGATACCAGCCCCCCCTCCCTACGTCTCCCCCGAGCCGTTCGCACCGTACGGGATCGCCGCGGTCGAGCTGTCCGATGAGAAGCTGGTCGTCCTGGGCCAGGTGGCCGACGACGCCGAGCTACGGATCGGCACCGAGGTCGAGGTGGTGCTCGACACCCTCTACGAGGACGACGACCACACGTATGTGGTGTGGAAGTGGGCTCCGGTATGACTGAGCCCATCGCCGTCCTCGGCGTCGGCATGCACCCTTGGGGGAAATGGGGTCGCAACTTCGTGGAGTACGGAGTGGCCGCCGCTCGCGATGCGCTGGCCGACGCCGGGTTGTCGTGGTCGGACATCCAATTCGTGTCGGGCGCGGACACCATTCGCAACGGCTACCCCGGCTTCATCGCCGGCGCCACCTTCGCCCAGGCGTTGGGTTGGTCCGGCACGCGAGTCGCCAGTTGTTACGCGGCGTGCGCCGCAGGCGCCCAGGCCATCAACACGGCGCGGGCGCACATCCTGGCCGGCATGTGCGACGTGGCCCTGGTGGTGGGAGCCGACACCACGCCCAAAGGGTTCTTTGCCCCGGTCGGCGGTGACCGCCCTGATGATCCGGACTGGCTGCGCTTCCGCCTGCTGGGAGCGACCAACCCCACTTACTTCGCCCTCTACGCGCGGCGCCGCATGGAGCTGTTCGGGGCGACCGAAGAGGACTTCGCCCAGGTCAAGGTCAAGAACTCCCGCCATGGAGCCTCCAACCCCAACGCCCGCTATCGCAAGGAGGTGTCGGTCGGCGAGGTACTGGCGTCCCCCTTGGTCGCCGATCCCCTGCGGCTTCTCGAGATCTGCGCCACCAGCGACGGAGGGGCGGCGGTGGTCCTGTCCAGCATGGACTTCGCCCGGCGGCACGCCGCCACCGCCGGTGAACCGGTGAAGGTCGTTGCCGTGTCGACCGTAACGCCGCGCTATCCGAACAGTGTCATAGAGATGCCGAACTTCGCCACCGATTCGGGTGCGGTCACGGCCAGCGTAGGACCGACGTTTCGGGATTCGATCGCGGCGGCGGCCTACGAGGAATCCGGGCTCGGACCCGAAGACCTCGATGTGGCGGAGGTGTACGACCTCTCCTCCGCTCTCGAGCTCGACTGGTACGAGAACATCGGGCTCTGCAAGCAGGGAGAAGCCGAACGTCTGCTCCGCGACGGCGACACCGCTCTCGGGGGCCGCGTTCCCGTCAACCCCAGCGGCGGGCTCTCGTGTTTCGGGGAAGCCATCCCCGCCCAGGCCATCGCCCAGGTCTGTGAACTGGTCTGGCAGCTGCGGGATCAGGCCTCTGGCCGCCAGGTCGAAGGGGCCCAGGTCGGCTTGACCATCAATCAGGGCCTCTTCGGTCACGGCTCGTCCGTCGTCGTCACTCGCTAGGAGATCGGTTGCCCGACGCATTCATCATCGACGCCGTGCGCACGCCTGCCGGTAAGCGGGGCGGCGGGCTGTCCAAGGTGCACCCGGCCGACCTGGGCGCGCACGTGATTAACGCGCTGCTGTCCCGGACCGACCTCGACCCGACGGCCGTGGAGGACGTGTTCTTCGGATGCGTCGATGCCATCGGTCCGCAAGCCGGTGACATCGCCCGTACCTGCTGGTTGGCGGCCGGCCTGCCCGAAGAGGTGCCCGGCACGACGATCGATCGCCAGTGCGGGTCATCACAGCAGGCCCTTCACTTCGCCGCCCAGGCGGTCATGAGCGGGACCAACGACGTGATCGTCGCCGGCGGCGTGCAGAACATGAGCATGATCCCGATCGCATCGGCGCTCACGGCGGCAGAGCCGCTCGGGTTCAGCGATCCGTTCTCGGGCTCGGAAGGATGGCGGGCTCGCTATGGTGACCAGGAGGTCAGCCAGTTTCGGGGCGCCGAGATGATCGCCGAGAAGTGGGACATCTCGCGGGGCGACATGGAGGCGTACGCGCTGGAAAGTCACCGACGCGCCATCGACGCTCATGATGAGGGACGATTCGAGCGGGAGATCGTTCCCATCGCGGGCGTGTCCCGTGACGAGGGTCCCCGCGAGACGTCGCTAGAGAAGATGGCCTCGCTACCGGCGCTGTCGGAGGGGGGACGCCTGACCGCGGCTGTGGCCAGCCAGATCTCTGACGCCGCGTCGGCGATGCTCGTGGCGTCGGAGGAAGCGGTGCGACTCCACGGTCTTCGGCCGCGGGCCCGCATCCACCATTTGTCGTGTCGAGGCGCCGATCCCATCTACATGCTGACCGCTCCCATCCCGGCGACCGCCTACGCCCTGCAGAAGACCGGCATGACGCTCGACGACATCGACCTGATCGAGATCAACGAGGC
>CAXMLU010000697.1:0-1523 GCA_964194255.1 uncultured bacterium | reverse complement strand
GTCGCAGATCGCTTGCCGGGCAGGTAGCGCCCGTCGACCCGTTTGGCGACGACGCCCTCGTGGCCGTGCTGGACGCAGGCGGCGAACAGCGCTTCGCCATCGTCGCGGTGCCAGCGGTTGGTGACCCATGCCGGTCCGGCCAGGGCGAGGCCGTCGAGTAGTGCTTTACGTTCGGCAAGCGGCCGGCCGGTGACGTCGCCGTCCAGCCACAGCACGTCGAAGGCGACGAACGTCACCGGCAACTGTGCGGAGGCTGCCCGCACAGAGACAGGGTGGGTGGCAGCCATCCGGCCGCCGAGGGCGTAGAAGTCGACCATGCCGCCTCGGCACACCACCAGCTCGCCGTCGAGAATCGCCTGCCGACCGGCCAACCGTTCGGCGAGCCCGGCCAGTTCCGGCACGCCGACCGTCACGTTTCGCCCTGACCTGGTGCGAACCGTCACGCCGCCGTCGACGTAGACCATGGCACGCCAGCCGTCCCACTTCACCTCGAACGACCAGCGAGGCCCACGCGGAGCAGCGCCACTCCCCGCGAGCATCGGCTGAAGGATCGGCAACGACATCAGCCCAAAGACTATGACCCAGTGACCCGACGCCCCAGGTGACCTCCTTTGGGGGAGATGGCCCGAGGCGGAGTCGTTACACCCTCATCGGCCGAAGATGGCCGGGGGGACCTGTGACCGTTCTTCGCATAATTCGTACCCGACGCCCGTACGGCGTCTACCCGGTCGGCCCCTGCTGAGCGCGTCGCCTCGAGTCTGCCCCCCAAGGCTGCCCGGGGCGATGGCGCGTCAGCGGGGCGGTAGGCCGAGGTCGTGGCGCAGGATGGTTACCGTGCCTTGCTGCTTTCCGCCGTCAACTTGGACCTGTTGGCTCCAGGCGGCCAGGTTCAGCAGAGTAAGCCCGTCGATGGCTTTCAAGTCCACGATGAGCGCGCTGTTCGCGGCGACGACCGCTTTCACGTCTGGCGTGGTGGCCGCCGGGGCCGCGAGGTCTAACAATCCTTGGTCGAGGGCCTTCATGGAGGCGATGTAGGGAGCTGCCCACGGTGCCATCTGAGCGCCGGTCGCGCTGGGGTTAGCAGTGACCTTGGCGAAGAAGGTGGCCTGTGCGGCGTTGGTTGTCGCGGCGAGGGCTAGGTACTGCCTGCCGACACTGGCGGCGTCCACGGTCGTCGTAGGGCCAGGGGTGGTGGTCTGCGCCGGAGCGGCGGTGGTACGAACAGGCGGTGAGGCCTGACCGGGGGCTGCGGCGGCCCCGCAGGCGGTGAGGCCCAGCGCGGCGATGGCGCATACGCGGAACTTCTTGGTGCGGCCTTCTTGGTATTTGTCTGTCGGTGGTCTTATCGACACGACGGCGGGCAATGCCCAGTAGTTGTGGCGGTCACAGTCCGGTCACAAGCGGTCGGAGAAAGCTCGCTACAGCGCGTCACGGGATGACACGCCGAATCCGTACAACGGGCTACGTGACGGCACCACGCAGCATGGGCGGTCAATGACTGGGGGTCAAGAGGTCGGGAGTTC
>CAXMLU010000696.1:0-6765 GCA_964194255.1 uncultured bacterium | reverse complement strand
ATCTGCGACGCCTGCTCGTACCGGCGGGCGACGTCGGCCCAGTTGACCAGGTTCCAGAAAGCGGCCACGTAGTCGGCCTTGACGTTCTTGTACTGCAGGTAGAAGGCGTGCTCCCAGATGTCGATTACGAGGAGCGGCAGCGCGGCCTGCCCGATGTTGTCCTGATGGTCGTAGACCTGCTCGGTGTACAGCCGCTGCCCGAGTGGATCCCATGCCAGCGCCCCCCACCCCGAACCCTGGATGCTCGTCGTCGCCTCGGTGAGCTGGTTACGCAGCCCCTCATAGGTGCCGAAGTCCTTCTCGATGGCATCAGCGAGTGCGCCGTCCGGCTTTCCACCGCCATCGGGACTCATGTTGGTCCAGTAGATGCTGTGCATGACGTGGCCCGAGACGTTGAAGGCCAGCGCCTTCTCGAGCCCGACGATCTGCTCGAAGTCGTTGGAGGATCGAGCGCTGGCCATCCGGTCGAGGACCTGGTTGGCGCCTTTCACGTAGGAGGCGTGGTGCTTGTCGTGGTGCAGCTCGATGATCTGGCCCGAGATGTACGGCTCAAGGGCCGAGTAGTCATAAGGCAGGTCGGGCAACTGGTAGGTCATGGTCGACTCCTCTGCGCGCAAACCGAGCCCCAAGTCTCATCATGCAAGCTCGCACTCGCAAACCGGGGCGGGCTGGCTACTCCCGGCGCGGTAGACGGGGCGGGGCGCAGTACTCCCGAGGGGGCGGTTGACCAGCGGGTTTTCGCACCGCTGGGAGGCTGACAAGGACCACCCGCCCCGCCACCATGGACCTATGACGACACTCGAACGCAGCACCCGCGACCATCGCGTCGACCGGAGGATCGGGATGCTGATGATCTTTATTGCGGCCACGCTCGCCGCCGGGTCGTTCGTGCATCTCGCGGCTACACACCCCGGCCGGCACGAAGCCTCCGTTCGATGCGGACCACGCCGGTATCGCCGAGGCGGTCATCGGCGTGGTGCTCGCCTTCGGAGCCATCGCCGTCCTGCGGGCCGCCGCTTGGGCCCGGACGGCCGCCATCGTGACGACCAGTTTTGCGATCCTCGGCGTTCGGGTCGGCCTCCGTATGACCACACAGGGTGGTGACCTGCCGACGTGCTCTACCACGTCCTCACGCTGCCCGTCCTGCTCTTCATCCTGATCTCGGCGGTGCGCACCCGGACGAAAGGACAGGTGACGCGTACGCCTTCCAGCTCTTCGACCCGGCCCGGACGGCGGCGGCGTAGTACGGGTTGGCCATTCCGTTGCGCGATGGGCCCCACGTGTAGAGCACGGCGTCCAGGACGGCGATAGCGGCCGTGATGAGTTGCGGACGGCCGGGATGCCGCCACCCCGCCCTCCGAGCCGGAGGAGGGGGGATCGAGGGGAGTGGCGGCCTGACCTCAGTGCGTTGGAGAGCGAACTCGGTTGTCGTCATCCAGTCAGCATCGGGGGCGTCCCTCAGCACCGCCTTGGCCGAACCTCAGAAGTTCCGCCGACCGGCCCGCCGTAGGCTGCGCTCGTGCACGTTGGGCTGGCCCTGCCCCAATTCGACTACTCGATCCCCGGACAGACCCGCATCGAATGGGCTGACCTGTCGGAGTGGGCGACCGAGGCCGAACGCCTCGGTTTCGCCTCGTTGTGGTTGGCCGACCACCTGAGCATGTCGCTGGTCAAGTACGGCGGGCCGGCCGCCGAGCACGCCGGCTTCGAGCCGCTAGCCACCCTCGGGGCGCTGGCCAGAACCACTCGCCGGGCTCGGCTGGGGACGCTGGTGCTGTGCGCACCTTTCCGCCCCGCCGGCGTACTCGCCCAGCAACTGGCCGCCGCCGACATTCTCTGCGACGGCCGCCTAAGCGTCGGCCTCGGCGCCGGATGGAACCGGGCCGAGTTCATCGCCGCCGGGCTGGCTTTCGAGCCCCTCGCCGCCCGCCTCGACCACCTGGCGGAGGTGGTGGCACAACTCCGGGAGACATGGACCGGCGCGCCGGGTGCACCACCGAGCTTGCCGAGGCCGGTCCAACGTCCGCATCCTCCAATGTTCCTGGGCGGGAAAGGGGATGGCCTGCTCCGGACAATTGCCGCGACTGGCACCGGTTGGAACGCAGTATGGAGGTGGACTCGCGAGGACTGGCTGGGGCGATCGGCCTTCCTCAACCGGGCCTGCGCGGAGGCGGGTCGCGATCCCGCCACCGTCCACCGCTCCCTCGGGCTGTTCACCCTCGTGGGAGAGTCGGAGGCCGACCTCAAGGCTCGATTCGCGCAACTGCAACGGGACAGCCCGCCAGGAGTTATCGACGGTGTCGACCTCGACGGGTGGAGGCAAGGCCACCTGGTCGGCACGCCCGAGCAGGTGGCCGACCAGGTCGAGGCGTGGCACGCGGCGGGTATCGAGACGCTGATCGTCGGGTTGGGAGCGGTGCCGTTTGCGGCGACCCGCCGTGAGGACCTTGCCGTGATCGCGTCGGCACTACGCTTGCAGTAATGGTCGCCAACATCCTCAGCCCGGAGTTGCTCATCATCATCGTGGTGGTGGTGGTGCTGTTCGGCGGGAGCCAGATTCCGAAGTTCGCTCGTGGTATGGGCCAGGCCTCCAAGGAGTTCAGGAAAGCCGCCGAGGAAGAAGAGGCCAAGGCGGCGGCCACGCCGGCCGCTCCACCGCCGCTGCCGCCGCCGCCTCGGGTGTCGCCGCCGCCCGAGGACACGATCACCATGACCAAGGCGGAGTTGGACGCTCTGATCGCCGAGCGGGAAGCCCAGGCCCGGCGGGACGCTCCCCCCGGGGTCTGAGACCGGGAACTCGACGGCCCCGGCCGTCGTTGTCATGGCGGAAGAGGACATACCCACGTGGGAAGAGGTGGCGCGCCGGTACGGGCGTTTCCTCTACTCCGTGGCCTACCGCTTGACCGGCAACGCCGACGATGCCCAGGACCTCGTGCAAGAGGTGCTGTTGCGGGTGCGACGGGGCCTCAGTAGCTACCAGCCGGGGTCAATGGAGGGGTGGTTGAGTAGGATCGCCACGAATGCGTTTCTCGACGACGTGCGCCGGCGAAATCGCCGCCCGGTGGAGTTGCTGCCTGAGGACCTCGACCGCTCGGCACCCGGCGCGCCGTCCGCCGATGAGGCCTTGGCCGCCGCAGTCCTCAGCGACGACGTGCAGACCGCCCTCTCCCGGCTGCCCGAAGAATTCCGGGTGGCGGTCGTGCTCTGCGACGTGGTCGGCCTTTCCTATGCCGAGATCGCTGACCGGCTCGGTGTACCGACCGGAACGGTGCGCAGTCGCATCCACCGGGGCCGAACCATGCTCCGCCACGCGCTGGCCGGAGGAGCGAGATGACCTTCGCCGAGCACCCGGGTGATTTGCTCAGCGCCTACATCGATGGCGAGCTCTCGGCCGGTGAAACGGCCGCCATCGAAGGCCACCTGGTCGGCTGTCCGGCCTGCCGCGACGAGCTGACGGCGACCAGCTGGGCGCGCCAGGCGATGCGCCGGCTTCCGGAGCTCGAGCTCCCGTTCGGGGTGGTGGAACGCGTGCTGGCGCGCGAGCGGGCCAAGTTCCTGCCCGTGGCGTGGGCAGGCGCGGCCGCCGCAGCCGTGGCGCTGGCGTTCCTCTCGCTGGCCGCCCCGCAGTCCGCCACGCCGCCGACCGTCGGCCGCATGGTCCAGGTCCACGCCGCCTCCACGGGGGGAGATCCGGTCAGCGGTCTGGCGCCGGTCGCGGTCCCTGCCTCGTTCTCCAAGTGACCGGTCGCCGCACCGTGGCGTGCGTCGCCGTGGCCGCCGTTCTCGGTGTCGGACTCTGTGGCGCGGTGCCGGCCGGGGCGGACAACCCGCTCGACAAGGCCTCCCAGGCGGCGGAGACCGTCGCCTTCTCCGGGCGGCTGCGACTGGAGTGGGTTGACGAGCAGGGCCGCCATGCCACCGAGGTGAATGTTCGATCGGCCGCCGGCCAGGTCCGCATCGACGGGCCTCAGCCGTTGGTGGCCACCGCCAATTACCGCTATGTCCTGCGCGACAACGCGTGGGATCTGCTGGCGCCCGGTGACCCATCGATGATCGGCGCGTATCCGCCGATGACCCGTAAATATCAGATCGTCCAGACCAGTGGCCCGAACGTGATCGGCCGGCCCACCACCGAGGTCGACCTGATGGTCGGCCCCCTGCTCGCCGCACGGATGTATGTCGACCAGGCCACCGGTCTTCTCCTGCGCCGCGAGGAGCTTGACGCCAGCGGACAGCCAGTCCGGGTGGTGAGCTTCGTCCAGCTGTCGGTGGGCCAGCCGGCGGGCATGGCGGCCCCCCATGACGCCGTCGATCAGCGCCCGCCCACTATCGGAGTCTCCGCGCTCCCCGCTCCATACCACGCGCCGGCCCGGCTGAGCCAGGGGTACCAACGCGTCGCGGTCCTGCGCCGGTTCGACGGAATCGAAGTCGTGTACAGCGATGGCCTGCACAGCCTGTCGGTGTTCGAGCGTCCCGGTCATCTGGGCACGACTGACCTCCCGTCAGGCGGGTCGGCCGTGGCCGTGGGCCGCTGGCAGGCCTACCGTTACGCCTGGCCCGGCGGCCAGGTGGTGGTGTGGCACGCCGGCGATTCCAGCTACACCGTCGTCGGAGATGCGCCGGCGGCCGAAGTGGTGTCGGCCATCGCCACGCTGCCCTCCGGAGGGGTGCCGACTCCGCTGCAGCGGATGCGGCGAGCCTGCCGCCGGCTGGTGCAGGCGGTCAGCGGGGAGTGGTAGCGGCCCTGGAGGACGGCTTCAGCCGGGCCGCCTGAGCGGCCAGCCGCCGTCCCCGGGAGATGCGCCGGCGCTCACGCTCCGAGGCGCCCCCCCACACTCCGTGCTCAATCCGGTTGCAGAGGGCGTACTCCAGGCAGGGGCCCTTTACCGGGCACTCCGCGCAGATACGGCGCGCCACCTCAACCCCGACGCCATCACTGGGAAAGAAGGTGGCGGGGGCGAGCTGCCGGCATTTGCCTTGCGCCATCCACGTGGTGTCCATGCGACCCTCCAAGGTCGATAGTTGAACGCTCGGCGCTCGAATTCAGTTCCCGGAAGCTCTTACGTAGCGCACGCGTCGATGGATCTCCAACGCCGACGCGGCATCGATTCCCGGACACCCCAAGGAGCGGCTACCTCTTTCCCCGTTGGGCCGAGTCTGTAACCCCCAGTACAGTCGGGGCCGCGCCACCCTTTCCCCAACATCGCTGGCAAGGAGTTCTGGATGTCCCAACAGACCGAGGAGCAGCCGCAGCCCCCCAGGGGCCACGTGCGGGTGGTCTACCTCGGCCCGGTCGCTCCCCACTGGAGGGTGGACTCCGACTTCGGTGACCGCAACCTGGTGGAGGAGTTTCGCCAGCGGGCGCTGGCCCGGCTGGTGCTTCTGCCCCCCCACGACCCCCAGTTCCGGCGCAATCGGGAGCGGGTCGTCCGCGACGCCGAACGGGAGAATCTGATCCTGGACTGGGACCTCGGACTGCCCGAGAGCGACCTGGAGGAGACGGCAACGTAACGCCGTCGCCCTGGCAGTAGCGTGGATGGCGTGGCCGCTGACCTCTATCTGAACCGCGAGCTTTCGGCGGTCGATTACTACGGCCGCATTCTCGCTCTGGCCGAGGATCCGGACAATCCCCTCCTGGAACGGGCCAAGTACCTGGCCATTTTCGCCAGCCTCATCGACGAGTTCTTCCAGGTGCGGGTGGCCGGTCTCAAGGACCAACTGGCCGCCGGGCTGGCCGGCACCGGTCCCGACGGGCTCACGCCGGCCGAGCAGTTGCGGGCCATCTCGGCCGGCGTCGAACGCCTGGTCGAGCGCCAGGTCAAGGTCTTCCTCGGGGAGATCAGCCCCGGCCTCGCCGCCCACGGCATCCGGCTGGCCGACTGGAATTCGCTCGACGCCGCCGATCGGCACCATCTCGATCAGGTGTTCGACGAGCTCATGTTCCCGGTGCTGACGCCGCTGGCCGTCGATCCCGGCCATCCGTTCCCCTACATCTCCAACCTGTCGCTCAACCTGGCGGTCATGGTCCGGGACCCCGTGACCCGCGAGCGTCGCTTCGCCCGGGTCAAGGTTCCCCCGCTGCTTCCCCGCTTCGTCGTTATGGACGACGGCGAGCGGTATGTGCCCCTCGAGCAGGTCATCGCCGCCCATCTCGACGAGTTGTTCCCGGGGATGGAGATCGAGACCCACTCCGCCTTCCGGGTAACACGCAACGCCGACCTCACGCTCGAAGAAGAAGAGGCTGACGATCTGCTGGCCGCGGTCGAGATGGAGTTGCGGCGGCGGCGCTTCGGCCGGGCCGTGCGCCTCGAAGTGGCGCCCGGCATGTCCGCAGAGATTCGCGACCTGTTGCTGCGAGAGCTGGAGTTGGGCCCGAGCGAGGCCTACGAAGTCGATGGTCCTCTCGACCTGACCAGTCTGTGGATGTGCTACGGCCTCGACCGTCCTGAGTTGAAGGACGATGTGTGGACCCCGACGACCCAGCCTCGGCTGGCGACCGCCGACGATGAGTCGGTTGATCTCTTCGCGGTGCTGCGCGAGCGCGACGTGTTGGTGCACCATCCCTACGACTCGTTCACGACTTCGGTCGAAGCGTTCATCAAGCAGGCGGCCGCCGATCCACGCGTGCTGGCCATCAAGCAGACGCTGTACCGCACGTCAGGGGACAGCCCCATCGTCAAAGCGTTGATCCGCGCCGCCGAGCGAGGCAAGCAGGTCGCCGCGCTGGTGGAGCTCAAGGCCAGATTCGACGAGCAGGCCAACATC